>JAGWXN010000087.1 GCA_018969885.1 Betaproteobacteria bacterium
GGTCGCCACGGATCTCGCGCAGCCCCGCCGCCCGCATGCGGCGAATAAATTCAGTCAGGTCTTCGACGACCAGTTTCGGGTCGCCGCCACCGCGTAGCACCAGGTCGCCCTCGAGCACACCCTCCGACAGTCGGCCTCTCAGATGCGCAGTTGTGACCCAGCGGTACTCAGGTCCCAGAACGTTCAGCGCGACATAGGTGCTCAGCAGCTTGATGGTTGAGGCGGGGTTCAACGCCCGCGCGGCGTTCCATTCAAGGAGCGGCGCCCCGCCCGTCACGGGCACGGCAACCAGCCCGACCTGCGCGGGCGATGCGCCCGTCGCGGCAATCCAGTGTGAAACCGGTGGGGCAGGCTCGGCCCACCCACGCGTGGCCACCGCCCCCAGAGCGAGCACGACCGCCAGCGCGACCAGCGACCGCAGGCCAACCCGCCACGCCCTTCGACCCACCCATTCAACGATGTTCACGAAACCTCTGATCCGCTTCATCAATCGCCGCACCGACGACCGGCGGTCGCGATGGTAACCGAAGCCAATCTTAGGCCGGGATGGCGACTTGCGCCCCGCTTGCCGGACCCGTCAACTTGACCCCCCCTTTCGGTCTGCCTAACATCCGGGCATGGAACAAGACGTACAACTTCTTGGTGACCAGATCGATCGTCTGCTCGCCAACATGCGCCGACTGGCTGATGAAAACGCCCGCCTGAAGGCAGCGCTCTCTGACAGCCAGGCCCTCAACGCCGATCTTCGAGAGCGGATGGCAGATGCCCGCGCCCGGGTGGAGTTCGCGCTCTCCCGCTTGCCGGCCGACCTGGCCGACCCCTCCTGATCACCCTGTAACGGGTCACTGCCCCGTTCGAACCCCTTACCGTCACCGAGCCCCAGATGGAACAGATCGACGTCAGGATCCTGGATCGCGAGTACCGGCTATCGGTCACCCCCGAGGACAAAGACCGGCTGGTCCGGGCGGCGCAGATGGTCGACAGCAAAATGCGCGCAATCCGCGACTCAGGCCGGGTCACCAGCACCGATCGAATCGCGGTGCTCGCGGCGCTGCAGTTCGCCCATCAAATCCTTGGTAACGGCAACGACACCCAGGCGCAAGCGGCCGCCGAGGTCAGCCGCCGTCTGCGCAAAATCAACGATACCCTCGAGACCGAGCTTCGGCAGCAGGAAAATCTTTTCTGATGCCAGGGCAGCCTGCCTGGGCGCGATACAATTGAAGTACCCTGCGGTGTTCGATTAGGCCATACATTCCTTGAACCAATAATGTGACTCAGGCCACGGCGATTCGCGTACCGCTGTTGTGATCGTCCCTCGTCGGATGAACCTGATGCGGTGCCTGCTGTGGCCGACCTGAACTTCACGGTTCAGGATGCTGGTCTGCCGGCACAGGCGGGGCCCAAATTCCCAGTCTCATGTGGGCGTCAACGGCAACGTGCCCTTGACCCGAGCCTGAAGTCAGTTCCATGAATGCGCCCCGGCAATATTGGCTGATGAAGTCCGAGCCCGACGAGTGCTCAATCGATGACGCACTCGCCGCGCCAAACCGCACCGTGGCCTGGGTAGGCGTTCGCAACTACCAGGCGCGCAATTTCATGCGCGACGCCATGCGAATCGGCGACGGTGTGTTGTTTTATCACTCGGGCTGCGCAGAGCCCGGTGTGGCGGGTCTTGCCGAGGTGGCCTCTGCGCCCTATCCGGATCCCACGCAATTCGACCAACGATCGGCCTACTTTGATCCGGCAAGCAAGCCCGCCGCGCCGCGCTGGATACTGGTCGAAGTGAAAGCAATTGAGCGCGTTCCGCTCGTATCGCTTGCGCAGATGCGCGCCGAGTCAGCGCTCGCCGAGATGCAGGTACTTCGACGTGGCAACCGGCTATCAATTACGCCGGTCACACCGGATCAGTGGCGGGCGATGCTGCAGCTCACTTCACGCTAAGCCCGCGCGGCAGCGGAAAGGTTACCTTCTCTTCCACGCCAGGCAGCGTGCTGACGCGCGCCGCCCCCAGTTCACGCAGTCGCGCCACCACCTCAGTGACAAGGACTTCGGGTGCCGACGCGCCCGCGGTCACGCCAATGCGATGCCGATCCGCCACCCAGGAGGGGTCGAGCTGCGCGGCCGAGCCAATCAGCCGGGCTTCGCAGCCCATTTTCTCGGCCACCTCACGCAGGCGGTTGCTGTTGGAACTACTTTGCGAACCAATGACCAGCACCAGGTCGCACTGCGGCGCCATGAATTTGACTGCGTCCTGACGGTTCTGAGTGGCGTAGCAGATATCTTGCTTCTTAGGCTCCGCGATCAGCGGAAAACGCCGCCTGAGCGCATCAATCACCGCCTCGCAGTCGTCCACCGACAACGTTGTCTGCGTGACGTAGGCAAGCCGCGAAGGATCACTGACCCGAAGCTCATCGACATCGGCCACGGTTTCCACCAGATGGATACCGTCATCGATCTGCCCCATCGTACCTTCCACCTCGGGATGCCCGGCGTGTCCAATCATCACAATCTCACGCCCGTCCTGCCGCATTTTCGAGACTTCGACGTGCACCTTGGTGACCAGCGGACAGGTTGCATCGAACACCTGCAGCCCGCGCCCCTCGGCCTTCACGCGCACCGCACGCGACACGCCATGCGCGGAAAAAATCAGCACGGCGCCATCGGGCACATCATCGACCGAGTCGACAAATACAGCGCCTTTGCCGCGCAGCTCGCCCACCACATGATCGTTGTGAACGATTTCGTGCCGGACATAGACCGGTCCGCCAAAATTCTGCAGCGCGCGTTCAACGATTTCGATTGCGCGGTCGACGCCCGCGCAGAAACCCCGAGGCTGAGCCAGAACGACATCCATCAGAGACTCCTTACAGCACGCCCAGGATCTCGACCTCGAAGTCGATCGCCTGGCCGGCAAGCGGATGATTGAAATCGAACAACACCGACTGATCGTTGATTTCCTTCACGACGCCGGCATACCGCCCGCCACCGGGGGCAGGTAGCTCCACCAGATCGCCCGGCTCATAGGTGGTGCCTGCGGTGGTGTGGGCATCGAACACTGAGCGCGACAGGCGCTGCAGCAGTTCCGGATTACGAGGACCAAACGCCTCACCCGGCGCCAAAGCGAAGCGGCGATGCTCGCCTTCGCGCAAATCCATCAGGCATCGCTCAAGGGGCTCAGCCAATTGGCCGATCCCGATCTGGAGCGTGGCGGGCTTTCCACCGAAAGTACTGATGATGTCAGCGCCGCGTTCGGCAAGCGTCAGCCGATAGTGCAGCGTGAGGTGCGAATTCGCTCCTACCCTCGTGCCCTCGTTCACCGAAGCGGCGGGGTCTGCGGAGTTCATGGGCACGGTGTCTGGCATTGAAGAAGCGTTCATCAGCCCATTCTAAAGGAACACCCGTGCCAGCCGAGACCCCGCAAACCACCCGGTCCCCTACCGCTGCAAGATCAATCGGGCCACTTGCCACCCGGCTGCTGCGCGACGGAGCACACACGCTTGCTGATACCGAGCTGGTCGCGCTACTCCTGGGCGACGACCCCGCGCGGCCGCGCGGGCGAGGTGGCGGGTCCGCTGCCCACGCGGCACTGCGGCGGCTCACGGCGTCGCACGGCTCGCTACGGGAGCTCGCCCACCTGCAGGAGACCCAGGGCACCCGGGCATGCCTTGCCTCCCAGCCTGGAGCGGGCGGCTGCGAAGTGCGCGAAACCACGCCAGAATTCAGTCAGAGCAGGCACTGCAGCGCCATTCTTCAGGCCGCCCTGGAGTTCAGTCGCCGATGTCTGGGCGAAGCGCTACAGGCTCGCTCGTCCATCCATTCGCCGGCTGAACTCCGCGCTTTCCTCAAACTCTGGCTGCGTGAACGCCCTCGGGAATGCTTTGTGGTGCTATTTCTGGATAGCCAGAACCGGCTGATTTGCGCCGAAGAAATGTTCCAGGGAACCGTCGCCCAAACCACGGTCTACCCCCGAGAAATCGCCCGTCGGGCCATTGAAACCCACGCCTGCGCGCTGATCGTCGCCCACAACCATCCATCCGGAACACCCACCCCCAGCGCCGCCGACCAGCAACTCACCCGGGCACTGCGTCATGCCCTCGATCTGCTCGATCTGCCCATTCTCGATCATGTCATCGTGGCCGATCACCAGTGCTTCTCCTTTGCGGAAGCCGGGCTCCTGTAGCAGGTTGCGGGTCAATTTGCGGCCCGACGCCTTTCGCGATTACAATCATCGGTTTCGCATTTTCCCTACCCACCCCATACCCAGGAGCCTTCCATGGCCCGAGTCTGCCAGGTCACCGGCAAAGCGCCGATGGTCGGAAACAACGTTTCTCACGCCAACAACAAAACCAAGCGCCGGTTTCTGCCCAACCTTCAAAACCGTCGGTTCTGGCTCGAGGGCGAAAACCGCTGGATCCGGCTTCGCCTGACCAACGCCGCGCTTCGTCTCATCGACAAGAAAGGGCTTGATGTGGTGGTGTCCGAAATGCGTGCTCGCGGCGAAGCCGTCTAACCGCAACGCCGACAGGACATCCCGGAACCCCACGGTTTCGCTCATTGCCCCCTTTAGCAGGACATTTCGATCATGCGCGAAAAAATCAAACTGGAATCCACCGCCGGCACCGGTCACTTCTACACGACCACTAAAAACAAGCGGACGATGCCCGAAAAAATGGAAATCAAGAAGTTTGATCCGGTCGCCCGCAAGCACGTGGCCTACAAAGAAACCAAGATCAAGTAATGCGCGGTCTGAGTCGGGTTTCTGAACCCGGCTCCTTTATTGCGGCACGCAAAGACAGCGCGCAAAGCGGCCGAATGGCTTGAGCAACGCTCACCATTCGTTCCCGACACTGCGGAAACTACTTCCCTCGCTGAATCCGCCGCCCAGAACGAGCGGCATATTCTTGTTCTATCCGTGTCCCTTACGCGGCCGCATAGGAACGGATACGAACCGACATTGAGCGGAGCGCGGGAATATCGCTCGATTCAGCCCGCTGGCACCACTGCTGAAGCATCACCACCAGCTGGTCGCGGGAGCGGTTGGAGCGCTCCCAGATCACGCCGAGTTCGCGGCGCATTTCCACCAGCACGCTCAGACGCTCGCTCGCCGCCAGCACTTCGGGCAGCGCAGCACGCTGGTCGCCGCTCCAGCGAACCGCGTCAAGCGGAAGCCAGTGCCGGGCAGCACTCAGCAGCTGGCCTTCAGGCCGACGCAACTGCGACAGGCGTGCGGCCTCTTCAGCACAGGCCTTGCGCAGAGAGCGCGCGAACTGCTGCATGACATCGTAGCGGTGCGCGATCAGCGCCTGCACCGCGTCAAGGTCGATGCTGGTGCGCGCATGAGTGAGCTTGGGCGTGGGCGCGATCTTCTTCACCCGCGCAAGACCGACCATGGACAGCAACCGGATATAGAGCCAGCCGATGTCGAACTCGTACCATTTGTTGGACAGCCTGGCTGACGTGGGGAATGCGTGGTGGTTGTTATGCAGTTCTTCGCCGCCGATCAGGATGCCCCAGGGCACGATGTTGGTGCTGGCATCGGGGCATTCGAAATTGCGATAGCCCTGCGCATGCCCGAGGCCGTTGATGACACCCGCAGCAAAAACCGGAATCCAGAGCATTTGCACGCCAAACACCGACACGCCGATCACGCCGAACAGGGCGACGTTTATGGCGAGCATCGAAAGAATGCCGCCAATCGGGAACCGCATGTAGAGGTTGCGTTCAATCCAGTCGTCGGGGGTGCCGTGACCGTATTTCTCCAAGGTCTCGCGGTTGGCGGCTTCCGCCCGATAGAGCTCAGCCCCCTCTAACAGCACCTTGCGCAGACCAAAACGGACCGGGCTATGAGGATCTTCCGCGCCCTCGCACTTCGCATGGTGCTTGCGATGAATGGAGGCCCATTCGCGCGTGAGCATTCCGGTGGTGAGCCATAGCCAGAAGCGGAAAAAATGCGACACCACCGGGTGCAAATCAAGCGCACGATGGGCCTGACAGCGATGCAGGTAAATGGTGACGCCCGCAATGGTGATGTGGGTGAAGAGCAGCGTGACACCCACCACCTGCCAGCCGCTCAAGTCGAGTAGGCCAGCGTTCAGAAACTGCAATACGGAATCGATCAAAACAAACCCTCCTGCGTGGCGCCTGTCTCTCGCGGCTGGCGTGACGCCTGCTCAAACCGGAGGTTGGAGGGCAGGACGCATCCTTGTCGGAAACAGGCTGAAGTGAGTTCGCATTTCGCGTACTCACCCGCCAATCCTCGATTTTAGCTGCTTGCCAGGGTGTCTGCACCCTGTTTCGACTCGGGCCTTAAGCGCCGCCAGCGAACGCCGAAGAATGCGTCGGTCCCGTGTCGATGTGGCAGGCACACGAGCGCCCGATCACGAAACGCGTCGGCAGGCAGCACTGCCCCCGCAGCCGACAGCAGAGCGGCTGCGTCCTCGCGCTCGAATTCGGGATGCGAAGCCTCGAACCACTGCGCCTGCTCTTCGTTTTCCGCCGCGAGCAGGCTGCACGTTGCGTAAACCAACACCCCGTCAGGCGCGACCAGTCGAGCTGCAGCCGACAAAATCGCGCGCTGTTCGTCGCGCAGGCGCAACAAATCATCCGGCCCAAAGCGCCATTTCAGATCGGGGTTACGACGCAGGGTTCCGGTTCCTGTGCAGGGCGCATCCACCAGTACGGCGTGGGCGCGTGCGGCCAGCCGCTCGAGTTTGCGGTCGGTGAGGCTATCGATCGCAAACGGCTGCACATTGGTGGCACCGCTGCGGGTGAGACGGGGCCGAAGGCGCTGCAGACGGGCGATCGACACATCACAGGCAAACACCTGTCCGAGCGAGTTCATCATCGCGGCAAGCGCAAGCGTTTTTCCTCCCGCACCTGCGCAGAGGTCGATGACCCGCTGCCCGCGCCGCGCGCCAACCAGCAGCGCAAGCAGCTGGCTGCCCGCATCCTGCACTTCAAATGCGCCGGCCGCGAACGCCGCACTGCGCTCAAGCGCGGGGTGACCCTCCACCTCCAGCGCGCCCGGTACCGCTTCAATGGCCCGGGCACGAATACCCTCGGCGCCTAACTGTTCGATCAATGCCTCGCGCCGAACCTTTAGCGCGTTGGCGCGCAGCTGAAGGGGTGCGGGTTCGAGTAGCGAGCGACCGATCGCTCGGGCCTCCTCTTCGCCGAACCGCTCGCAAAGCGCTTCAAACAACCAATCGGGCAGACTGAGCGCGACCGCCGCCGGTAAGCTGTTGAGATCCGCCGCGCCGATTCGGTTGAGCCAATCGGCCGTCGCCAGACCGCTCGTGGTCTCGGGCGCGCGAAGACCGAGCGGCGTCGACACGCCTGCCGCCGCCGCTCGCGCACGCCAGGCGCGGGACAGTTGAATCAGCCGCTCCTCCATTGCGCCGTCTCCCGCCTGTGCGAAGTGGGCATACAGGCGACGATGACGCAGCACATCAAATACCGTATCGGCGAGGTCAGCACGATCGCGACGACCCAGTTCCGGGTGTTCGCGAAAGAATTTTCGCAGTACCGCATCGGCCGGCAGCCTGAGCGACAGGGCTTCTGCGAGCGCGCGACCGAGCAGGTCGGGCTCGCCCCGGCGCACTGCGCGGTTCGCCCCCTGTGCACGCCGCGATCGACCCGCTCCACCCGAGCGCGGCTTATCTGCAGCCCCGCGCGCCTTCGCGGGTCGGGTTGGCCGGGTCACGGTAGCCAAAGGAGTTGCGATTCATCGGGCCCGCGCGCCTCGAGTGCCACCCGGGGTCCGTCGATCCGCAGCCGTCCGCCGAGATGCCAGCCGACGGCAAGCGGCAGGATGCGATGCTCGGCAGCGAGCACCCGAGCTGCGAGCGAGCGCTCGTCATCATGGGGCTGTACGGGCAGAGCCGCCTGCACAACGATCGGCCCGGCATCAAGCTCGGGGATGACATAGTGAACGGTTGCTCCGTGAATCTGGGCGCCGCTTTCGAGCACGCGCCGATGCGTGTTCAGACCCGGAAAAACAGGGAGCAGGGAGGGGTGAATATTGAGCATCCGCGATTGATAGCGCGCGACCAGCCCCGCAGGCAGGATTTGCATGAAGCCCGCCAGCACCACCAGGTCGGGTGCGAGGGCATCGAGCTGCTCGGCAAGCGCATGGTCGAACGCGGGCCGGGTGGCGAAATTACGACGGGCGACCACGATCGCCGGCACCCCACGGGACTGCGCGATCTGGCAGGCGGGCGCTTCTGCGCGGTCGGAGACAACCGCCGTGATCCGGGCATTCCAGCGCAGCGCCGCGCAAGCATCAAGCAGCGCAACCATGTTGGAGCCGCGCCCGGACACCAGCACGACGATTTTTTTCATCCGGCCGATGATACCACCCGGCCCGCCCCCTTAAGGCCCGCCAAAATCTTATAATTCAAGGTTTTGCGTCACCTTTTCGAGCCCGCCCCATGGAGGTTTTCCGACGTCTGCCGCCGCCCGACCAGCGCCGCGCCTGTGCGCTCACCATCGGCAATTTCGACGGCGTGCATCGCGGCCACCAGGCGGTGATAGCGACCCTGAGCGCGCGCGCCCGCGCCCGGAGTCTTGCCACCTGCGTGCTCACTTTCGAGCCGCACCCGCGCGAATATTTCGCCAAGCGATCAGGCGACCCGTCGCGCGCGCCCGCTCACATCCAGACCACTCGCGACAAGTTAAATGCGCTCGCCGAATGCGGCGTCGACCAGGTGTGCGTCGCCCCTTTCGATGCACGGCTCGCCAACCTGTCAGCGCATGATTTTTTTGAAAATATCATCGTCGAGGGGCTCGACGCCCGGGATCTCCTGGTGGGCGACGATTTCCGCTTCGGCCATCAGCGGCAGGGTGACTTCGCCATGCTGAGCGCGCTCTGCGCCGCGCGCGGCCTGGGTTGCTCGCGGATCGACTCGTTCGAGGTCGACGGCATGCGAGTCTCAAGCTCGGCCGTACGCGAGGCGCTCGCCACCGGCAACTTCGATCGCGCCCGGCACCTGCTCGGGCGGGCGTTCACGCTCACCGGTCATGTTCTCCACGGTCGCAAACTCGGACGCACCATCGGTTTCCCCACGCTCAACCTGCGGATCCCCTTCGAACGCCCGGCGCTTGCCGGAATTTTCGTGGTTCGTGTCCACGGGCTTCGCGCTCAACCCCTGCCCGGCGTGGCGAGCCTCGGTACCCGGCCGGCGGTGGAAGCCAACGGCCGGCTGCTGCTCGAAGTTCACCTGTTCGATTTTTCCGAAGAGGTCTACGGCCAGGTGGTGAGCGTGGAATTCATGAGCCGACTGCGCGAAGAGCGCCACTACGACTCGCTCGAACTCCTCACCGAACAAATCGCCCGCGACGCGGCTCAGGCCCGCGCCTGGCATGCTGCCCACCCGATTCAAGCTGCATCCATTTCAAGAGACTGATATGCCCGAAGGCAAACCTTCCGCCACCGACAAGCAGGCGTGGCGCGACACGCTGAACCTGCCCGACACGCCGTTCCCGATGCGGGGCGACCTCGCCCGCCGGGAACCGGGATGGACCGCGGCGTGGCAGGACAAAGGCACCTACCGGCGCATTCGCGAGATCTGCAAAGGTCGCCCCATTTGGGTGCTTCATGACGGGCCGCCCTATGCGAATGGCGACATCCACATCGGTCATGCGGTGAACAAGGTGTTGAAAGACATCATTGTCAAAAGCCGCAACATGGCGGGGTTCGATGCGCGTTATGTGCCGGGCTGGGATTGCCATGGCATGCCAATCGAAATCCAGATCGAAAAGCAGTTCGGGAAAAACCTCCCGGCCGATCAGGTTCAGGCCAAATCACGCGCCTATGCCACCGAGCAGATCGGTCGTCAGAAAAAAGATTTCATTCGATTGGGCGTGCTGGGCGAGTGGGACAACCCCTACCTCACGATGGCCTACCGCAACGAAGCCGATGAACTGCGCGCGCTTGGCCGCATGCTCGAGCGCGGTTTTCTGTTTCGTGGACTGAAACCAGTGAACTGGTGTTTTGACTGCGGTTCGGCGCTCGCCGAGGCCGAGGTCGAATACGCTGATCGCAACGACCCGGCCATCGACGTCGGCTTTCCGTTCATCGCCGACGAGGCGGCCAAGCTCGCACGCGCGTTCGGGCTCCCGGCACTGCCTGTGGAGCGTGGGTATTGCGTGATCTGGACCACCACACCCTGGACGATTCCGGCCAACCAGGCACTCAATCTCCACCCTGAATTCGAGTACGCCCTGGTACGCACCGTCTGGCAGGGCGAGCCGGCCTTGTTGCTGCTCGCCGCCGACCGGGTGGCGACCTGTCTTGCGACCTGGCAACTCGAGGGCGAAATCATCGCCCGCTGCCCCGGACGCGCGCTTGAGCTGATCCGCTTTGCGCATCCGTTCGCCGGGCGCGCCTCGCCGGTGTACCTGGGCGACTATGTCACCCTCGACAGCGGCACCGGCGTCGTTCATTCAGCCCCGGCGTACGGCGTGGAAGACTTCGTCTCGTGCAAGCGCTACGGCATGAAGGACGCCGACATTCTTCAGCCGGTCCTGGGCGACGGCACCTATTCCCGGTCGCTTGCCGACTTCGGCGGACTCTCCATCTGGGATGCCAACCCCAAGATCATCGAGCACCTGCGAGCACATGGCGCGCTGTTCTCATCGCGCAAGAACGCCCACAGCACCATGCATTGCTGGCGTCACAAGACGCCCATCATTTATCGCGCATCAAGCCAATGGTTCGCCGGGATGGATGTCAAACCAAACGACGGGGGCGCGAGCCTTCGCGAGACCGCGCTTGCAGGCGTTGAGGCCACGCAATTCTTCCCAGGCTGGGGCAAGGCCCGGCTCCACGGCATGATCGCCAATCGTCCCGACTGGACGTTGTCGCGACAGCGCCAATGGGGTGTCCCCATGGCGTTTTTCGTGCATCGCGAAACCGGCGAGTTGCATCCGCGCACGCCCGAACTGCTGGAGACCATCGCGCAGCGCATCGAACGCGAGGGCATCGAGGCCTGGCAGCGACTTGATCCGCACGAGTTGCTGGGCGACGACGCGAACCAATATGAAAAGAACCGCGACACGCTCGACGTCTGGTTCGATTCAGGAACCACCCATCAGACGGTGTTGCGCGGCTCGCACGCGGAGCAGTCGCACTTCCCCGCGGACATGTACCTGGAAGGCTCAGATCAGCACCGTGGCTGGTTCCATTCATCGCTCCTCACGTCGGCCATGCTGAATGGCGTGGCGCCCTACCGCTCGC
>JAGWXN010000548.1 GCA_018969885.1 Betaproteobacteria bacterium
GAGGCAGTCACCACGATCCGCCCCTGGCGGGCCGCTTTCATGGGGCGTGATGCCGCCTGGATCGTGGCGAACACGCCGGTGAGGTTCACGGCGAGCACGCGGTCCCAGGTATCGGGCTGTACATTCTCCATTAGGCCGCCCTCGGTGAAGGCGAAGCCGGGCCCGGCGCTGATGCCAGCGTTCGCGAACGCGATATCCAGCCGACCGAAGTCAGCCACGACCTGATGGGTCACATCGTGGATCGCCTGACGGCTGCCGGCGTCGAGCGTTCGGGCGTAGGCCTCGCCGCCCGCTTCCCGGATGCTGCGAACCACCGTGTCGAGTCCGACAGCGTCGATATCGGTCACCACGACGCGGGCACCGTTTGCGGCCAGCACTTCGGCATAGGCCCGGCCCAGACCGCTCGCTGCGGCGGTGACGATCGCCACCTGACCCGCGAGTGAAAACAACTGCTGCGCAATCATGACTGCTCCCTGGCCAGGGATGCTTCGAGCGACTCGGCCCGGTCGAAGGCCTTCTGGATCATCGCGTGACGCGCTTCGATCCATGGCCGGGGCGCGCTATGGGTGAGGATCAGAAATTCCCTATCCTCGATCGCCCGGATGACGCGCTCGCCCACGCGCCGTGGGGGCCAGCCGTCAGCGATCGCCTGTGCCATGAAGGCCTGCTGCGGTCGCTCGCAGGGCCCGCCAAACCGCTCGGGACGTTCGCGTGAACTGTGTGTGATATCGGTTTGAACCGCAGCGGGGCAAAGCACCGATACACCAATGGGCGTGGCGGCCAGTTCGTTTCTGAGTCCTTCAGAGAGCGCCACGACGGCATATTTGGTCATGGAGTAGGCCGCGGTCATCCAGGCCGGATTGACCTGCAGGCCTCCGATCGACGCGGTGTTCACGATGTGTCCGCTTTCACCGTGCTCGCGCAGCATCGGCACAAAGGTTCGCAGGCCGTGCACCACGCCCATGATGTTCACCCCGATCACCCATTGCCAGTCGGCAAGCGCGATGTGTTCGATGGGGGTGCCATGAAGGGCAACGCCGGCGTTGTTGAACACGAAGTGAAGCCGTCCGAACTGACGCTCAACCGCGCGGCCAGCCGCCTCCACGGAGGCTGCATCCGAGACATCCACCGCAACATGGGCCGCGCGCCCCCCGGCTTCGATGAGGGCGCGGGCCACTGCCGCGGCGCGTGACTCGTTGATGTCAGCCACCATGACCGCGACGCCTCGCGCGGCGAGGGCCTGAGCGATGCCCGAGCCGATACCCGAGCCAGCCCCTGTGATGATGGCGGTGCGGCCTTGAAAATGACCCATTGGCGCTGTCTCCCGTGGCTTGGTGATCGGACATTGCGGGTGGAGCCCAGCCGAATCGCGTCAGGCAGTACCGGGACTTTTTGCAGTGATCTGGCGCGGCGCGGTCGGCGTGTCCGTCAGATATAACCCGTGCGCGGCGGGTTCACAAGCCACCCGCGTCTCACCTGCGAGGGGTCGGTCTATACACCACGCCATTCCTCCGGTAACGTAAACAAAAAACAGGCGTTTCATCGCTCACTATCAGGAGGAGATCCCCATGCGTCCTATGCTCGCAGCCCTGGGCCTGACCGCCCTGCTTGCCGCCTCCGTGGCGCAGGCGCAGACCATTGCCTTCGCCTCGCTGCCGCCGGGCACGCTGCTCAACTCCCAGACACAGGCGATGGCAAAGGCCATTCAGGACAATTCGGATCTGAAGGTGAGGGTGGTCACCTTCAGTGGTGACATCCAGGCCTACGACGCGCTCA
>JAGWXN010000549.1 GCA_018969885.1 Betaproteobacteria bacterium
CCTGCGGCCTCACCAACGCCTTCAATGGATTGCCCAAGCTCACGCGCTGGTGGGCACAGATGCAGAGCGATCCCGTCGCCGCCGGCATGGTCAAGGAATACGCGACAGCCTTCACCGGCTTCATGCAGAGCCGTCGCTAGATGCACGGCTGGCTGGTGACCGAGTTTGGCGGCCCCGACGTGATGCGTTGGGTGGAACTGCCCGACCCGGTCCCTGGCCCAGGACAGCTGCGGGTGAAGGTCCACGCCTCCGGCATCAACTTCGCCGAGACCCGCATGCGCGCCGGTACCTACTCCGGCCAGCCGCTGCCATTCGTGATGGGCATGGAGTCCGCCGGTGTGGTCGAGGCGATTGGCCCCGGCGTGACGACGGTGAAGGTCGGCGATCGGGTGTTCGGTCGCGCCAGAGGGTCGCATGCGACCCACGTGCTGTTCGACGAACTCCACACGCTGCCTTTGCCTGAAGCGCTGAGTTTCGTCGAGGGCGCGGCCATCCCTGTCGGCTGGCTCACCGCTTGGCACGCACTCGTCACTGTAGCCCGCGCCCGAGCAGGCGAGCGGGTGTTGATCGAAGCGATCGCCAGCAGCGTCGGCAGCGCCGCATTGCAAATTGCGCGCTGGCAGGGCTGCTGGGTGGCGGGCACGGCGAGTCGCGACGACAAATGCGCGCGGGCCATCGCCGCAGGCGCGGCAGCTGCCTACAACTACAAGACCATGAATCTGCCCGAGTGCGTGTTGCGCGATACGGCGGGGCACGGCATCGACATCGGTCTGATGACGATCGGCGAGGAAACCGCCACGGCGCTGTTCGATTCGATGGCGGCCGAAGGGCGTATCGTGATGTATGGCAGCACGGGCGGACGTCAGGTGTGCTTCAACCTCAACATCGGCACCCGCAACCTGCAATTGCTCGCCATGAGTATTTCGACGAGCGCGCGCTTCGTTCCCGAGTCGATGCGCAGCTTCCGTCAGGTAGCCGTGGAGTTATTCGCCAAGGGCGGCTTCAAGGCCGTCGTCGACACCACACTGCCGATGTCGGGGTTGGTGCGAGCCCACGAGATGGTGGACTCGCGCACCCACTTCGGCAAGGTCGTGCTGGTCAACTGAAGCCGATCACCACTTTGCCTTCACGCTCGCTGCCGGTACGCGCCGCGTGCGCGCAGGCATCGACCACACGTTCGAGCGGATAAACCCCGGCAATCGGCGTGACCAGTTCACCACTCGCCATCAGCTCAGCGAGCCGGGCGTACATATCGCGCACCTGCTGGGGCGTGCGTCGCCTGAACTGACGCGCGAAACTCAAGCCGTGCAGCGTGATGCCCTGCCGGAACATCAAGTAAAAATCGAGATGGCAGGGCTCGCCACTCATCGAGCCGTAGCTGACGAGATTCATGTCGGGCGCGAGACACTCCGCAATTCTTTGCGTGGCCGCGCCACCCACGGCATCGATACCCAGCTTGACGGGCGCACCCCCCGTGGCGGCCGAGACCCGCGCCGCGAGGTCGGGGCCATCGAGTATCACCACGTCGCCGCCAAGCTCCCGAAGATCGGCGATCATGCTCTCGCGCCGCACGACGTTGACGGTGCGCACGCCCCGACGCCGTGCAAGGCGGATCAGGTAGCGACCGCAACTCGAATTGGCGGCGTTCTGGATCAACCAATCGCCGGGTGAGAAGTTCGCGAAATCGTCGAGCAGTACCTGCGCCGTGGGGCCGTTGACCGTGAGCAGGCTCAACTGCACTGCATCACCCTGCGGCGCAGGCATGCAGGCCTCG
>JAGWXN010000088.1 GCA_018969885.1 Betaproteobacteria bacterium
GCCTGCTGCGCGCCGAATGTGCGCTGCTCCCCTACGGACTGTTCACAGGCAAAGTGCCGCTTGGACGTGGACTGTGGGAGTCAGGGTTGATTCGTGCCCTGGATGATGGCGCGCGATCAGTGCTCAACGTGGCCGCAACCTGCGCCGGGGCCGGCATCATTGTGGGCGTGGTCACACTCACCGGATTGGGCCTCAAGTTCAGCTCGATCGTTCTTCAATACGCTGGCAACTCGCTGCTCCTTACCGCCATCTATACCGCGCTGATCGTCTGGATCGTAGGGCTGGCTGTGCCCGTGACTGCGTCCTACATCATCTGTGCGGTGATCGCAGCGCCGGCACTGATGGCGCTCAAGGTGCCCGACTTCGCAGCGCATATGTTCATCTTCTACTACGCAGTGCTTTCTGAAGTGTCGCCCCCCACCGCGCTTTCGCCGTTTGCCGCCGCCTCCATTACCGGAGGTGACCCCTACCGCACCACCCTGCAGTGCTGGAAGTACACGCTCCCCGCGTTTCTGGTGCCCTTCATTTTCGTGCTCGACCCTTCTGGGTCGATGCTGCTCCTGACGGGCTCCATGCGAACGCTCGCCGAGGCCGACTGGTTCGAGGTAGCACGGGTGACCGTCACCGCAGCAGCGGGCATTGCGGCACTGGCCGGCGGGTTTCAGGGCTGGTTATGGCTTAAGTGCCGCAACTGGGAGCGGGCCACGCTATTCGTCGCTGGCGTTGCGCTGGTCTATCCTGCGCCCGCCAGCCACGCGCTGGGTTTTTCCCTTTTTCTTCTCACGCTCGGTGCGCAGCGCCTGCGCCTGCGCGCCCAGCGCCGCACCGCAGGCTAGGCGGGCTGGGGTCAGCCGAAGCACACCACCGCGCGGCCCCGAACGCCACCGTTGATCAGCGCATCACAGTGCGCCGGCAGTTCGGCAAACGAGATACGGTGAACAATCTTGTCCAGCGCCTGAGGCCGCAGGTCGCCCGTCATGCGACGCCACGCGCTACCGCGCGAACCCACGGGATGGTTTGCATTGACTCCGGCCAGCGTGACGCTGCGAAGAATGAACGGATAGATGGACGTCGTGAACTGTTCGCCCGCTGCGTTTCCAAACGCCGCAACGATCCCTCGCTGTTTCATCGTACGGAGCACGAAATCAAGCGGCGCGCCGCCCACTGCGTCGATTGAACCTGCCCATAACTGTTCGTCAAGCGGTCGGGTGTGCTGTGCCTGAATGTCGCGGCCCACCGCGCGAACACATCCGATGCTCTTCAGGTACTCATGCTCAGAAGTTTTGCCAGTCATGCCCACCACCTGGTAGCCAAGGCCTGCCAACATACTGATGGCAAAGCTTGAACATCCGCCCGTGGCGCCCGTCACGATGATTTCACCGTCTTCGGGGCGCGTGCCATGCTTCTCGATGGCCTCCACTGCAACCGCCGACGTGTAGGCCGCAATGCCAAGCGCCACTACCGAAAACGGGTCAAAACCGTCGATGACAGGAAACACTTCGGAGGCGGGTGCCCGCACCACTTCGCTGTAAGCGCCGTCGCGGCTAATACCGAACTCGCGCCCCCCCTGGACCGTGACCAGATCGCCTTCACGGAAACGCGCGTCGCTTGACGACTCCACTACGCCCGAGACCTCAATCCCGGGGGTGCAGGGAAAGCGCTTAAGCACGTTGCCCGCGCCCGTCACCGCCCGGGCGTCCTTGTAATTGACCGCCGCGAACCGGCTGCGAATCACCACCTCGCCCGGGGACAGATCGTCCACGCCCAGTTCCACAACGCGGCTGAAGCGTTGACCAGCGTCATCACGAAACGTGCGGATTGCATTGAATTTCATCGTTCTTCTCCTGCAGAGGCGCGCTCCCGCGCCGGATTGTCAATGACCGCGCCTTGCGCGATGAGTTGCTCGATCTCCTCGGGCGTCAAACCAAACCCTTGCAACACCTCGCTTGAGTGTTGACCGATCGCGGGAGGGGGATGCCGTACGCGAGACTGCGCATTCCGATCACCCAGCAGAAAGCCTGGGGACTGGAAGGTTGCGCCGGACGGCAGCTGCATCGATACCGCAGCGCCCATGTGCTGAAACTGCTCGGATTGGGTGACCCAGGCGTAATCGGCAACAGGCGCGCACATGATGTCGCCCGCTTCGAGCAGAGGAATCCATTGCGCCGTCGTGCGGGCGACGAGCCTCTCTTCGATCAGCAGGCGAAGCTCTGCACGATGACGGACCCGCGCATCGTTATCCGCAAAACGGGGATCGCGTTCGATGCGCTCGCCCAATCCGAGTAATTCGCATAACGACCGCCAGCGCGGCGGCTGATAGGCCGCAAGCATGATCCAGCCGTCCGCCGTTCGGTAGGCTTCGTTCGGTGCAGCGTAGGGAGCGGCGCTACCGATTCGCCGGGGCAGTTCACCGCTTGCGAGATACGACGCGATGCCAGTCTGTTGCAGCATGAGGCCGGCGGCATACATGCTGACGTCCAGGTACTGACCGTGCCCCGAGCGTTCCCGCGCCTGAAGCGCGCCCAGCACCGCAACCGTACCAAGAAACCCGGTGGTCATGTCCACGGCCGGAACCTGCACCTTGCAAGGCTCAGCCCCGTCAACGCCAATCTGACTCATGAGACCTGACAGCGCCTGAACGACGCCGTCCACACCGGGACGGTCGGCCCAGGGACCGTCCTGCCCATAGGCGGTCACTGCGCACCAGATAAGCCGCGGATTAAGCGCCGACAGAACCGCCCAGCCCACACCGAGTCGGCTCATGACGCCAGGCCGAAAGCTCTCGATGAGCACATCGGCCGAGGCGGCCAGGCGATGAACCGTGGCAACCGCTTCCGGCTTCTTGAGGTCGAGGCAAAGCCCCTTTTTGTTGCGATTGAAGCTGAGCGCGACGACCGAATCTCCGCTCAGCCAGGGCGGCCCAATCAGCCGACCCAGGTCGCCACTGGGCGCCTCGATCTTGGTGACGTCTGCACCCATATCCCCCATCAGCATGCCGATGGTGGGCCCTGCCCCGATCTGTGAAAAATCGAGAACCCTCACCCCCGCCAGCGCTTGACCCAGTGACATGATCGGCTTACTCGATCCGGATCCCAGTATCGCGGCCGATTGCCTGCCAGCGCTGAACATCGTCGCGGATCATTGCTTGCAGAGCAGCCGGGCCGACGAACCCAGGCTGGAACCCTTGGTTCACCATTCGGTCACGCGTATCGGGAGACTCGACAATCCGGCGCAGTTCCCCGGACAGCCGCTCGACCGCCTCAGCTGGCGTTCCCGAAGGCGCAAGAATTGAGTACCAGAGCGGTACGTCGTAGCCGGGAACACCCGACTCCGCCACGGTGGGCACCTCGGGCATCAATGGTGAGCGCTGCGCCGGGGCGACCGCGATCGCGCGCAGCTTGCCTGAACGGACATGCTGGGCGACCGACGCCAGGGTGGCAAACGCGGCCTGTACCTGCCCGCCCAACAGATCGGCGACCGCAGGCCCGGTTCCCTTGTAGGGCACATGCGTGACCTCGATCTTCGCCAACTTGTTGAGAAGCTCGAAGGCAAGATGCTGGGGCGTGCCATTACCCGGCGTAGCGTGATTGAGCCGCGCAGGCTGACTGCGCGCGAGGGCGATCAGTTCGGCGACATTGTTCACCGGCACCGAGGGGTGAACCACCAGCAGCATGGGGACCGATGCAACGAGCGCGACGGGCGAAAAATTACGCTCGATATCAAAAGGCAGTTTCTGGCCCAGGCCTGGGTTGATCGTGACCTGGTTGGAGGCAATGACGATGGTGTAGCCATCCGCCGGCGAGCGTGCCGCCTGATCAGTGCCCAAATTACCCCCGGCGCCCGGCCGATTATCGATGACCACCGGCTTGCCCAGCGCCTCGGCCATTTTGGGGCCCAGCATCCTGGCGAGAATATCGTTACCGCCGCCCGGTGGGAACGGCACAATGAACCGGATCTCGCGAGTGGGATACCCGCCTGGGCCACTCTGTGCAAACGCACCTGCAGCGCCTGACAGGCCGGCAAGTGCTGCGAGGGCTTTGAGCTGCAGGCGGCGTGAGTGACTCGTCATGATGGATTCCCCTTGCGGCCGGATAATTCAGCGATCGGTGCGCGTTGCAACGCATCACCGGGATCGAGGCGCGATGCTAAACGATTAGCGCTGAACCACGTGCTCGCGCGTCTCGCTCGCAAGCATTCCCCTCGTAAAGCGACAGCGGTCAGCCCGTTGCCTGGCGTTCCAGCCAGCGATTGGTCAGGCGTTCGAGGGCATGGTCGTACGCGGCCTCCACCTCGGACGCGGCCGTAGCGGTCAGGCTCATGTCTTTCAACAAGCCATCCTGGAGACCATAAACCCAGCCGTGCACCACCAATGTCTGTCCGCGCTGCCAGGCATCGCGCACGATGGTGGTCCGGCAGACATTCCTCGCCTGCTCGAGCACATTCAGCTCAACCAGTGCGTTGATCCGGAAACGCTCCTCCAGCGACTCAAGAAAATCGCGATGAGCATCCCGTACATCCTGCACATGGCGCAACCAGTTATCGACCAGCCCGGCGCGCTGATCCGCGAGCGCCGCGCGCACGCCACCGCAATTGCTGTGCCCCACCACGATAATGTGCTCGACCCCGAGGACGTCGACCGCGTACTGCACCACGCTGAGCGCGTTGAGGTCGGAGTGAACGAGCAGATTCGCCACATTGCGGTGCACGAACATTTCGCCGGGCAGCAGATCGACGAGTTCGTTGGCCGGAACCCGGCTGTCGGCGCAGCCCAGCCACATGTACCGGGGGCGCTGCTGCGCAAGGAGCCCCGTAAAGAAGCCGGGACGGCTTGCCTCCACGCGGGCCGCCCATTCGCGATTGCGCTCAAAGAGCACTGACAGGTCACGAGTCATGAACAGGGAGTATATCGGCGCGGCGCCCGAATGCCCCGTGCGCCCTCCGCATCGTTACGGGCGGCGGCGCTCGGGCGGCTACAATCCGCGCTTCCTCCGGAAGCACACCATGAATCCATTCCTGCATGTCGTCGCGACGCGCGGTCGTGCGCTGCCCTTGCGGCGCCCCGCGGCACCTTTGCCGTACGTTGGCCTGGCCCTCGTACTGATGCTCTGTGCCTTCCTCGGCGCCTGCGGCCAGTCAGCCCCGACTGGCGCGCCTGCCACCGGTGCAGCGGCGGCCCCGGCCTCAGCTCCCCCGCCGCCAGCGGTTGGCGTGGTCACGGTCGCGTTGGGTGAAGTGGGCCTGGTCGAGGAGCTACCAGGCAGGGTGGAAGCTTCGCGTGTGGCACAGGTTCGGGCCCGTGCGGCGGGAATCGTTCAGCAGCGCCAGTTCCGTGAGGGCGCCGACGTCAAGGCCGGGCAGGTGCTGTTCCGGATCGACCCCGCACCCTATGAAGCCGCCCTGGCGAGCGCGCAGGCCACACTCGCACGCGCCCAAGCGAATCTTTCTCAGGCTGGCGCGCTCGCCGAGCGCTACCGCCCGCTGGTTGCCGCCAACGCGGTATCGAAGCAGGACTACGCCAACGCGGTCGCCTCGCAAAAGCAGGCTGAAGCGGAGGTCCTCGCCGGTCAGGCAGCCGTTCAGACGGCGACCATCAATCTTGGCTATACCACCGTCACCGCACCGATCTCCGGGCGGATCGGGCGCGCGCTGGTGACCGAGGGTGCCCTGGTGGGCCAGGGGGAAGCGACCCCGCTCGCAATCATTCAGCAGATTGAGCCGGTTTATGTGAACTTCACTCAGTCGGCAAACGAAGCTCTGCGCCTTCGACGCGATTTTGAGCAGGGACGGCTCCAGCGCAGCACGGGTAACGAAGCGGCTTTGGTTCGCGTGGTGCTCGATGCCGGGACGGTCCACCCGCAAGCCGGGCGGCTGCTGTTTTCTGATTTGACTGTGGACGCCACGAGCGGGCAGGTTACCCTGCGCGCCGAAGTGCCGAACCCAGGTGGCGCGCTGCTGCCGGGGCTCTATGTCCGAGTGCGCATTGAACAGGCGAAGGCGTCGCGCGCCATGCTGTTGCCGCAGCAGGCGGTGTCCCGTGGGAGCCAGGGAGACACCGTGATGGTGGTTGACGCCTCCGGAAAGATTTCAGTGCGGCCCGTGCGGGTGGGCGGGGCGAGTGCTGGCGACTGGCTGATTCTTGACGGACTCAATGATGGCGAGCAGGTCATCGTCGACGGATTCCAGAAGATCCGCCCGAATCAGCCGGTACGGCCCGTGCCCTGGACGCCGCCTAAATCGCCCGCGCCGCCGGCCGCCCCGCGTAGCTGAGGACGCTTCATGCCACGCTTCTTTATTGACCGGCCGATATTCGCCTGGGTAGTTTCCCTGTTCATTATCGTGGCTGGGCTGGTCGCCATCCGCCTGCTGCCCATCGCGCAGTATCCGCCGGTTGCGCCGCCCACCATCGTGGTCACCGCCACCTACCCAGGCGCATCGGCACAGACGCTCGAGCAGGCCGTCATCAGCGTGATCGAGCAGGAGATCAACGGCTCGCCCGGCATGATCTACATGGAGTCGATCGCACAGTCGAACGGTATTGGCTCAATTTCAATCAGCTTCCAGCCCGGCACGAATCCGGACCTGGCTCAGGTCGACGTTCAGAACCGGCTGTCACGCGCCACGCCCCGGCTCCCGCAGGTGGTCACGCAACAGGGGGTTCGGGTCGAGAAGGCACGCAGCAACTTCCTGCTGTTCGCCATCCTCACCTCGTCAGACGGATCGTTCACGCCAGTGCAACTTGGCGACTATGCGTCGCGCAATGTACTGCCCGAGATTCAGCGCATTCCCGGTGTCGGCCAGGCGCAGTTATTCGGTACTGAACAGGCGATGCGCATCTGGCTTGACCCGCAGAAGCTTGCTGGCTTCAACCTGTCTGCCGCCGATGTCGCCGCTGCCATTCGCCAGCAGAACGCTCAGGTCTCATCTGGGGCAATTGGCGAGTCGCCGCAAGTCGCGGGCCAATCAATGACAGCAACAGTCGTGGTGGGTGGCCAGCTCGGGACAGTTGATGAGTTCTCCAATATCGTGCTCCGCGCGAGCACCGATGGTTCAACCGTAAGACTGCGCGATGTTGCACGGGTGGAGCTCAACGCGCAGAGCTTTGCCACGGCTGCGCGGCTGAACGGCCAGCCGTCCACCGGAATCGGCGTGCAATTGTCGCCCACTGGCAATGCCCTCGGTACGGCAGACGCAATTCGGGCCCGCATGGCCGAGCTGGCTGCATATTTTCCTCCCGGTATGAAGTGGGAGATCCCCTACGACAGCTCACGCTTCATCCGGATCTCCATTGCACAGGTCGTGCAAACCCTGTTCGAAGCGATTGTGCTGGTGTTCCTCGTGATGTTCCTGTTCCTGCAGAACTGGCGCTACACGCTGATTCCCACCCTGGTGGTACCGATTGCACTTCTGGGCTGTTTTGCCACGCTACTCAGCCTGGGCTACTCGATCAACGTGCTCACGATGTTCGGCATGGTGTTGGTCATCGGCATCGTGGTCGACGATGCAATCGTGGTGGTAGAAAACGTTGAGCGCATCATGAGCGAGGAAGGCCTGTCCCCGAGAGAAGCCACGCGCAAGGCGATGGACCAGATCCAGGGAGCAGTCATCGGCATGACGCTGGTCCTGATTTCCGTGTTCACGCCGCTCGCCTTCTTTCCTGGCTCAGTCGGCAATATTTACCGGCAATTTTCCGTGGTCATGGTGACCTCAATTGCGTTCTCGGCGCTGATGGCGCTCTCGCTCACGCCGGCACTCTGCGCCACGCTACTGAAGCCGGTCGAAAAGGGGCACCACCTGGCCAGTCGGGGTCCGTTTGGCTGGTTCAACCGCGGCTTTCTTGCGACCACAAATGGATATCAGGCGCTTGTGAGCCGGATGGTGCGGCGGGCAGCCTGGTACCTGGTGCTTTACGGCGCCATCGTCGGCGCAGCCGCATGGTTTTATCAGAAGCTCCCCACTTCGTTTCTGCCTTCGGAGGACCAAGGCAGTCTGCTGGTGAGTATTCAGCTGCCGCCCGGGGCCACCGTCGAGCGCACGCGTGCTGTCATGGAACAGGTTGAGGGATTCATGCTGAAGCAGCCGGAGGTGCGCAGCATCGTTGGCGTACTTGGGTTTTCGTTTTCCGGGCAGGGACAGAACGCTGCGCTGGCGTTCGTCACGCTCACCGACTGGAAGGATCGCCTCGCCCCCGACCAGTCCGCGCAGGCGCTCGCGGGACGGGCATTTCGCGCACTGATGGGCGTACGCGATGCTTTCATCTTCCCCCTCAGCCCTCCGCCTATTCCGGAGTTGGGTGCGGCCACAGGCTTCAGCTTTCGGCTGCAGGACCGAGGCGGTAACGGGCGTGACGCGCTGCTCGCGGCGCGCAACCAGATGCTGGGCATGGCATCGCAAAGTCCCGTGCTGACCCAGGTTCGACCAGACGGCCTGGAAGACGCGCCTCAGTTGCAGGTGGATATCGATCGCGATCGGGCCAACGCGCTAGGGGTTTCCTTTGAGGCGGTGAACAGCATCCTGTCGACCGCACTGGGCTCGGCTTACATCAATGATTTTCCCAACCGCGGCCGCATGCAGAGGGTGGTTGTGCAGGCCGATGCGCCCACGCGAATGCAGCCTGAAGACCTGATGAAGCTCAATGTGGTGAACAGCCAGGGCAAGGCAGTTCCCTTGTCCGCCTTCGCGAGCACCCGCTGGGTAAGCGGCGCCGCGCAAACGGTTCGCTACAACGGCTACCCGTCCATGCGGATTTCCGGCGCGCCCGCCGCGGGCTACAGCACGGGGGCCGCGATCGCAGAGATGGAGAGGCTGGCGGCACAGCTGCCCCCTGGGTTTGGCTATGAGTGGACCGGGCAATCTCGCGAGGAAAAACTCGCTGGCTCGCAAGCGATGATTGTTTATGCGTTTGCGATTCTGGCGGTATTTCTGGTGCTGGCCGCGCTCTACGAGAGCTGGTCAATTCCGGTATCGGTCATTCTGGTGGTGCCGCTGGGTGTGCTCGGCGTGTTGGTGGCCACGTTGCTGCGCGACTATGCCAACGACATTTATTTTCAGGTTGGACTCGTGACCATCATCGGCATCTCGGCCAAGAATGCGATCCTGATCGTCGAGTTCGCGAAAGACCTGCAGGAGCAGGGGCGCTCGGTCGTTCAATCGGCCATCGAAGCGGCGCGGCTGCGCTTCCGACCCATCATCATGACCTCGCTCGCGTTTGGGCTGGGCGTGCTACCTCTCGCCAAGGCGATCGGCGCCGGATCGGCCAGTCAGCGGGCGATCGGTACCGGGGTGCTGGGCGGGATGGTCACGGGCACGATACTCGCCGTCGTCTTCGTTCCGGTCTTTTTCGTCGTGATCCGAAGCATTTTTAAGGGTAAGCGCCATCCGGCGCCGGAATCGCCGGCACTGCCGCCAGGGGGCTCGGCATGAGCGTCGTGATTTCTCCGCGGGCCGTGAGTTCGCCCGCCGTGCGGGGCGTGCCGTGCGCGATGCAGTGCCACGGTTTCGGCCGTCTCGTGCCACTATTTTTCGTCGCGCTGATCAGCGCCGGCTGCGCCGGACCGCTCGTGCCCTATCAGCGGCCCGCCGCGCCCGTTGCAGCGCAGTATGCCGACACTTCAGCAGCAATAGCTGCTGAACCCGACGGGCGCCCGGCCGCGCGGCTCGGCTGGCGTGACTACTTTACCGACCCCGCCCTGCAGCAACTCATCGAGACCGCACTTGCCGGTAACCGAGACCTGAAGATCGCAACGCTTGCAGTCGAGCAGGCCATCGCGCAACTCGGGCTCCGTGAGGCGGATCGTCTGCCTACGGTCGGTGTTGGGATCGCTGGATCGTCGGCCCAACAACCCAACGGCACAACGCTTCGCAGCATCAACAGCGGGCTTCAGCTCTCCGCGTGGGAGCTCGACTTCTTCGGACGCCTCGCCATTCTGAGCGATGCCGCGCGCGCGCAGGTCCTGGCTTCAGAAGAATCGGCTCATGCAGCACGTCTTGCGCTGGTGGCAGCGGTGGCCTCGTCGTGGCTCAACCTGATCGCCGATGAAGAACAGCTTGCGCTGACCCACCAGACGTTGGAAACACGACTCGAGTCGCTCCGTCTCACGCGTCTTCGCTTCGACAATGGTGCGGCTTCCGAGCTTGACTTCCGCCTTGCTCAGTCGCTCACCGAAGGGGCCCGCGCGGTGCGCGCCCAGCAGGAACGGCAGCGTTCACTCGATCGCAACGCGCTCGGTCTGCTGGTTGGCAGCCCCGGCGCCCCGCCCCCAACACTCGCCACTAGCCGTCTCGCTGACATCGCCCTGGCACCGCTTCCTGCGGGCCTGCCATCCGATCTGATCACGTCCCGCCCGGACATCCGCGCTGCCGAGCAGCAACTCATCGCTGCAAACGCCAACATTGAGGCCGCGCGTTTGGCTTTCCTGCCCCGTATCACGCTGACCGGGGCATTCGGATCGGTCAGCCGTGACCTCGCCGGCCTGTTCGCCGGCGGCAGTTGGGGTTTCAATGTTGCGCCGGCCTTGCTTCAACCGATATTCGCCAGCGGACGATACGAGTCGACCATGCGCGCAAGCCAGGCCGCGCGCGATATTGCAATTGCGCAGTACGAACGCACCATCCAGACCGCGTTTCGCGAAGTGGCCGACGCGCTGGCCGGCCGGCAGACGCTGGTTGACCAGTTGAACGCCCAGAACGGTGTGGTCGACGCAGAGGCTGCGAGGCTGGAGCTCGCGCGGCTGCGCTACGAAAACGGGATCTCGAGTTACCTCGACCTGCTCGACGCTCAGCGCTCGCTCTTTACCGCCCGCCAGGCAGTCATCCAAACGCGTCTGCAACTGCTTCAGAACCAGGTTCTGCTCTACAGGGCCCTAGGCGGTGGCGGACTTGAGCGCTCCTAAACTGCTGCGCTGGCCAGCCTCGCCTGAAAGCGCGGCCAGACGTCTGGGTTGACCGCGCGGGGGGCAGGTCCTCCGGCAAGAACCTGCGCGAGCTGATCGGCCGCCCACAAGGCGATCCGCGCCCGCGCTTCAGTCGTCACGCCAGCAGTATGGTAGGTCGCGACCACCGACTCGTGCTGGAGAAGCGGATCGTCGAGTGGAGGCGGCTCGTGCTCCCAGACATCTAACCCGGCAGCCCGGATCTGGCCCGACTGGAGTGCCGCGAGCAGCGCACGCTGATCGTGAATACCGCCGCGTGCGGTGCTCACGAAATAGGCACCGCGCCTCATCCGAG
>JAGWXN010000550.1 GCA_018969885.1 Betaproteobacteria bacterium
CTTCGAACCGAGCGGCGCTCGACCATGCCGCAGACGCTCGCGCCATTACCAAGGTGCGCCACGATCACCCTGCCATCGGCGAGCGGACCGGCCACCGCCGGGAGCTGATCCGCAATGAACTGGTAGGACAGGCCGTGGAATCCGTAGCGTCGCACGCCGCGCTCTCGCATCTCGATCGGCAGCGCATAGGTGGTGTGAAGCGGCGACTGGCTCGCGTGAAACGCGGTATCAAAACAGCCGACCTGGGCAAGCCCCGGCTGCAGCGCCGCCAGCGCACGGACCCCGGCGAGGTTATGCGGTTGATGAAGCGGCGCAAGCGGCACCTGCGCCTCGAGCACCGCGATTGCCGCGGCGTCGAGCAGCGCTGGCCGCTCGAACCGACCGCCACCGTGAACGATCCGATGGCCCGCCACCTTGAGGGTGCCAAGGAGACCCGCCGAACGCTCGAGCACCGCCAGCAGATGATCGATCGCGTCCTGGTGGCTTCTCACTGCGGGCAGCGACTCGGTCACAGGCGGCTCGTGCGCCACCCGCCATTCGAGGTGAGCGGCACCAGGCTTGCCACCGAGTCCGGCGACCTGGCCACGAACTCGCGCCGTGGCGGCCTCCGATGCCGCTCCACCGGAGCCAGCCGGCGCGACCGCTCGCGACCGAGCGGCCGCGTAGGCCGCGAACTTGACGCTCGATGATCCGCAGTTGAGGACCAGGATCGAGTCGTCAGCGCGCATGTCTACCAGTCGACTGTCTGCGCCATTTCCTCGGCCGCCGCACGCATGGCGGGGATGAACTCCATCGCGTCGGCAAGGCCCAGGCGTGAGGCGGGAAGGTGCATGGCAAGAGCTGCCACCACACGACCATCCACATCAAGTACCGGTACAGCCAGGCAGCTGACCCCGGCCAGATATTCCTCGGAATCGGTGGCGTAACCCTGCTGCCGCACCCGATCGAGCTCCTCGGACAGCCGCGACGGATCAACCATGGTGCGCTGCGTGTGACGGACCAGCGGACTCTGGCGAATGAAGCGGTCGCGAGCGCGGCGGTTCATGTAGCCCAGAAACAGCTTGCCACTCGCTGAGGCATACAGGGGCTCGACCGAACCCGCTCCCAGACTCAGCTTGAGCGGCCAGCCGGTTTCAATGCGATCGAGGTACATGACCGCATTGCCGTTTGGAATGGTGAGATTGCAGGTTTCCCCGACAGTCTCAACCAACTCTTCGAGAATTGCATGGCGTGCCGCCCGCCCGGGCGAGCTGAGCAGGACCTGGCCGGCGAGCCGGTTCAGCCGCTCTCCTCCCTGGTAGCGCTTGCTGCCGGGTTCACGACCCACCAACCCGGCGAATTCGAGCGTGCTCAGGATTCGGAAGACGGTGGGTTTGGGCAGATCGACCTGCTTGCACAGCTCCGCCAACTGGGGCGGCGTCTGGCTGCAGGCAATCGCCTCGATGATTTTGAACGCACGCAGAACTGCAGAGCCCGAAGGGACTGCATCATCTTCGATAGGCAAAACCTGACTGGACATGTTGACTCCTCCCTGGTGAGCGCCATGAGCCACTACACCGGGCACCATTCAGGCAAGGCCTGCTGGGGCTTCTTGGGGCGTTGAGGGGAATCCCTCGGGGCTCGCCGGTAAATATAAGGGCAAACCCGTAGATTGTGAAATGAAATTTAAGCCGCGAAAAACGGAATGTCGGGCGCCCACCGGATCACCCTCGAGGTCCGGTACACCCGCCCGCCCCGGTTTACGCGGTCAGGCGGTGCGTCGACGCTGCGCCTG
>JAGWXN010000089.1 GCA_018969885.1 Betaproteobacteria bacterium
ATCAGGAAAAGATAAGCCCCTAGCGCGCCACAGGCGATCCAGCGGACCTCAGTGATGAGCCGCATGACCCGGTCGGGTAATTCGGCGCGGAAGCCACGCAGCAGTGATGCGCGGGGAACGGTGTTGCCGATTGCAGCAGAGAGTCGGGCCACGTCGCGGTCAGTTTATCAAGGCAAGCGATTGATCACAGATACAGGCTGAGTTTTTCGCGCAAAAGGATTTGGCCTTCGTCCATGGGAACGATGAACCCCTCCGATTCCAGACCCTTCATGACACGCGACACCATTTCACGCGACGCACCGACCATTTTTGCGATTTGCTGACGCGGCAAACGGTTTCGGACGATTCGATTGCCTTCGATCAACTCGGACGAATCGAGCAACACCCTTGCGACCCGGCCGTAAACATCGAGCAACGCCAGGGTTTCAATTTTTCGGTCGGCTGACCGCAAGCGCTTGACCAGACCGCGCATGACGCCCAGACAGATTTCCGTGCTTTGGTTCAGCACCGACAAAAAATTATCTTTGGGAATGGCCAGAAAATCGCAGGATTCCAGCGTGATGACGCTTGCAGATCGCGGTTCGTCGTCGATCAGGCTCATTTCGCCGAAAAACTCGCCCGCACCAAGCACCGCAAGGATCACTTCCTTGCCCTCAGAATCGGATCGCTGAACTTTGGCACGGCCAGATAGGAGGATATAGAGCGATTGAGACGGCTCACCCTCGGCAACGATCGTCCGCCCTTTCGAAAAACTGCGCCTCGCGCTACCGACCGCCAGCATGTCGATCTGCGATTCGGACAGGCTATAAAAAAGCGGTACCCGCCGCAGAAACAGTCGAATATCGTAGGTTGACATCGTCCCCTCACCGCCGGTCTTTAGCCGATTTAAACCGACAAAACTCAGGCTCGCGCCCGGCTCACGAGCCTGATCACAATATAATTGTGCCCGAGGTTTACCCAATTCCGCAAAATTTGTTGAAGTCCACCCCGTAAGCCAATGATTATCTGAGGTTTTACGGCAACACTCTACAGGCTGCAGACATGTCCGAACGCAAGCACGCCCGGGTACTGATCCTGGGTTCTGGTCCCGCCGGCTACACCGCAGCGGTTTATGCCGCCCGTGCCAACCTCAATCCGGTGCTGATTACCGGGATGGCGCAGGGCGGTCAACTCATGACCACCACCGACGTCGATAACTGGCCCGCTGATGCCGACGGGGTCATGGGGCCGGATTTGATGGCGCGATTTGAAAAACACGCCACCCGATTCGGTACTGAAATGATTTTCGACCAGATTCACACCGTAAAACTCGACGAACGGCCGCTAAGACTGGTTGGCGATTCGGGCGAATACACCTGCGATTCGCTGATCATTGCCACCGGCGCGTCAGCTCGTTATCTCGGATTGCCGTCGGAACAGGCGTTCATGGGAAAAGGCGTATCAGCTTGCGCCACCTGCGACGGTTTCTTTTATAGGAATCAGCCGGTAGCGGTCATTGGTGGGGGAAATACCGCCGTCGAAGAGGCGCTTTATCTGACTAATATCGCAAGCAAAGTCACTCTGGTGCACCGGCGCGACAAACTCCGTGCAGAACCCATCATGATCGATAAGCTGATGGAAAAAGCTGCCGCCGGAAAAGTGGAACTGCGCTGGTTCAATGAACTCGACGAGGTGCTGGGCGATGCCAGCGGCGTCACCGGCATTCGCCTGCGCGACAGCCGAAATGGCGAAAAAACCGATATCGCGCTCCAGGGGGTTTTTGTCGCCATCGGCCACACCCCTAATACCGGCATTTTCGAAGGCCAGCTCGACATGGCGGGTGGCTACATCCGAACCCGTGGCGGGCTTGACGGTTTCGCCACGGCCACCAGCGTGCCTGGGGTATTCGCCGCAGGCGACGTGCAGGATCACGTCTATCGCCAGGCCATCACCAGCGCCGGAACCGGATGCATGGCAGCGCTCGATGCGCAGCGCTATCTTGAATCCCTGGAAGGCGCCTGATAAAGCCCGCCCGCCTCAAGGCCTACGCTTTCATCCGGAATGGTCTGCGCGCCATCATTGCAGCATGGGCAAGCGTCGCACTCTGCTTTCCGCTCGCGGGGGTTCTCACACTCCCGCGAGAGGCCTCACGCTGGACGATCTCGCGCCAGCCCTGGCGCAGATGCGCGAGGCCCAGCGCATCGCGCGTGAACGCGAGCGCCTGGCTGCGGAACAAGCGGCCCGAATTGCCCGCGAGGCTTCACTCTTTCGAACCGAAATTGCCGATGCCACGCCGCTCGCCCCCCACGGCCGCATCGTCCCCGACCGGGAGCGGCCCGCGCCGCGGCCGCGCCAGCGTGAACAGGATGACCGCGAAGTGCTCGAACTGTCGCTATCCGATGAGATCGACATCGAGCGTTTTCTTGATACCGATGACTCGCTGTCGTGGCGGCGCGAAGGTATCGGCCCCGATGTTGTGCGCAGGCTGCGGCGCGGGGAATGGACAGTACGCAGTCAGATCGACCTGCACGGCCTGCGGGTCGATCAGGCCCGCACCGCGCTGGTTGAATTTCTATCCGATGCCGTGCGTAGCGAATGGCGCTGCCTTCGCATCATTCACGGCAAGGGGCTGGGATCACCCAGCCGCGAGCCCGTGCTGAAGGGAAAGGTGAAGAAGTGGCTCGCCCAACGCGTCGAGGTGCTGGCGTTTTGTCAGGCGCGCCCCAACGACGGCGGCAGTGGTGCGCTGATTGTGCTGCTGCAGGCGCCGCGCGGTCAGCGGCAGTCGTGAAGCAGTTTCACTACCTCGGCTGGCGCGGTCACCATCATGTCGTGGCAGGTGGCAATTTCGAGGAAGGTCCAGCTGGGATCGGGCCGCAACCGTTGCTGAACCGAGCGCATGGTCTCGTAGAGCGGAGCCGTGGCTGCCACGTAGGTGCGCCGCAGGCCGCGTGACGCACCACGCTTGAGCTCGATCACACTGTCATAGAGTCCTGCGGGCATCGGTGAGAGCTTGGTTTCAAGCCAAGCCGCCTGCGATGCATCGGTGACGCCAAAGGCCTGAGCGGGCGGCGGTGGCAGAAAAATGCCCCGCCCTTCGCCTGCAATCTGTCCGCGACGAGAGGCCTGGGTCGCCTCCGAGTGCGGCTGCGACCAAGACCACAGCGTGGCGTCATCGGGCGGTACACCAGCGTCGAGAAATACGTAGTGCCCAATACGTTCACGAAGACGGTCAGCCACGCCGCTGATGACATTACCGCCATAGCTGTGACCGACGAGCACACAACCGTCGAGTGACTCGAACTCGATCAGACGGACCACATCGTCGACATGCGTGCCGAGCGTGACGAGCGGCGAGAGCAGATGACCGCGATCGGCACAGCCCGTGAGGGACGGCGCAAACACCCGATGTCCGAGCCCGGTGAGACCACGCGCCACCTCGGCCCAGCACCAGCCGCCGTGCCAGGCACCATGAATCAGAACGTAATCAGCCATGAGCACCTCAGATTGCCGCGTCGCCGACTTCTCCGGTGCGGATGCGCACCACCTCTTCGACATTAGAGACGAAGATCTTGCCGTCGCCGATTCGACCGGTGCGGGCGGCCCGCACGATGCCGTCAATGGCACGCTCCACCACGTCGTCGCTCACGATCACTTCGACCTGCACCTTGGGCAGAAAGTCGACTACGTATTCCGCACCCCGGTAGAGCTCGGTGTGACCCTTCTGTCGCCCAAAGCCTTTGACCTCAGTGACGGTGAGGCCCGATACGCCAACCTCGGAGAGCGCCTCGCGAACTTCGTCGAGCTTGAAGGGTTTGATGATCGCGGTAATGCGCTTCATGGGGATGTCTCCTGTTAGTCGCGGAATCGCGAAGTAATCGGCATGCGCCAGTCGCGTCCGAAGGCACGATGCGTCACCCGAATGCCCACCGGCGCCTGCCGTCGTTTGTACTCGCTGATGCGGATCAGCCTCACCACACGCTCGACCGCCTCGCGGGGATGGCCTGCCGCAACAATCTCATCGACCCCGTGGTTCTGCTCCATGTACATCTGCATGATGGCATCGAGCGTGTCGTAGGGTGGCAGGGAATCCTGATCAGTCTGCCCGGGCCGCAATTCGGCGCTTGGCGCACGCGTGATGATGCGCTCGGGAATCACAGGCTTGACCGTGTTCCGCCAACCGGCCAGGCGATATACCAGGGTTTTGGCCAGATCCTTGATGACCGCAAACCCTCCCGCCATATCACCATAGAGCGTGCAGTAACCCACCGCCATTTCCGATTTGTTGCCGGTGGTGAGCACGATGGAGCCGTATTTGTTGGACAGCGCCATCAGGAGCGTGCCGCGAATGCGTGCCTGGAGGTTTTCCTCAGTGGTGTCTTCCGCGCGGCCACGAAACTCGTCGGCGAGCGTGCTGCGGAAGGCTTCAAAGCACGTGTTGATGGGAAGCTCGTCGTAGCGAACGCCCAGACGGGCCACCATGTCGCGTGAGTCGATCCATGAAATATCGGCGGTGTAAGGAGAAGGCATCATCACCGCGCGCACCCGGTCTGCGCCCAACGCGTCAACGGCAATGGCGAGGGTGAGCGCCGAGTCAATGCCCCCCGACAGGCCGATGACCGCGGATGGAAACCCGTTCTTTCCGAGGTAGTCGCGCACGCCCAGCACCAGCACCCGGTAGACCTGCTCTTCAATGGAGACCACCGGCGCCACCTTGCCCGGCTGCAGATCGACCACCGAACCCGATACCGACTGCGCGCCCACCGCAAGCTCAACCACCAGCAGATCGGGGTCACAGAAAGCGCCCTGCGCAGCGAGTTCACCGCGCGCATCCAGCGCGAAAGACAGGCCATCGAAGACCAGCTCGTCCTGCCCCCCCACCAGATTGGCCGCGATCATCGGTAAGCCGAGCGCGCTTACGTTGTCGCGCGCGACGTCCACCCGCTTCGACTGTTTGTCCATATGAAAGGGCGAACCGTTGAGCGCAAGCAGCACCTGCGCCCCTGCGCCACGGGCTTGCCTGGGCGCACGCTCAAACCAGAAATCTTCGCAGATGACAACGCCAAACCGAACGCCGCCCGCCTCGAACACCAGGGGCGCACCGTCGGGCAGAAAATAGCGCTGCTCATCAAACACGTCGTAGTTTGGGAGCTCGAGCTTGCGGTATTCGCCGATCACTCGCCCACGGTGAAGCACCAGCGCAGCGTTGTAGCGTTTGCGGCCATGACGCACCGGCACACCCACCACCAGATGAAGGGCCAGATCAGCCGTATCGGCAAGGAGGGCTTCGAGGGTGGCGCTGGCCTTCTCGTAGAATGCAGGCCTGAGCAGCAGGTCTTCGGGCGGATAGCCGCTGAGTGAAAGCTCGGGGGTGACCAGTACCGACACCGACTGCGAAACCGCCGCCCTGGCCGCCTCGAGGATGCGACGGGCATTGCCGTCGAAGTCACCGACAATCTGATTGAGTTGCGCAGCCGCGATCCGCATGACGATTCAGTTACCCAAAACGGGAAGCGATGGGAAAGCCGGTGATTATGTCACGCGGGTGTGCAGCGCCATCACTGAAATCGATTCGCAACAGTGGGAAGCGCTGCGCCATGGCGACACTCAGCCGTTTTTGAGCCACCACTGGCTCGCCCTGCTCGAGCAAAGCGGCTGCGTGACCGAGGAGACCGGCTGGCGACCGCTGCATCTGGTTCTCGAGCGCAATGGCCAGCTGGTAGCGGCAGCGCCCCTCTACCTGAAGGGGCATTCCTACGGCGAATATGTGTTCGACTGGGCCTGGGCCGACGCCTATCGGCGACACGGTCTCGACTATTACCCCAAGCTGCTCTCGGCGATTCCGTTCACGCCCGTCCCCGGCATGCGGCTGCTCGCGGCCGACGCACCGGCGCGCCAAGCACTGGCCCAGGCGCTGATCGAGTTGGCGCGCGAGAGCGGCGTATCGTCGCTTCATGTGCTGTTTCCGGATCCTGAGGAGGTGCAGCTTCTCGAAGCGGCTGGCGCCATGATCCGGCGCGGCGTGCAGTTCCACTGGTACAACGAAGGCTGGCCCAACTTCGAAGCGTTTCTGGCCTCACTCACCCAGCCCAAGCGGAAAAAAATCCGAGCGGAGCGGCGCAAGGTCGCCGAAAGCGGCGTGAGCTTTAGGCGCGTATCAGGCCGCGACATTTCGGAGGCTGATTGGGCGTTTTTTTGCCGCTGCTACGACAACACCTATCTCGAGCATCACTCCACCCCCTACCTGAACCGGGCATTTTTCAAGGGGCTCGGCGAGCAGTTACCCGATTCGGTGCTGATGGTGATTGCCGAGCGCGGCGGCAAACCCATCGCCTCCAGCCTTCTGATGCGCGATGCCGAGCGCATGTACGGGCGCTACTGGGGCGCACTTGAAAACGTGCCGTGTTTGCACTTCGAGACCTGCTACTACCAGGCCATCGAGGCAGCACTAGACCTGGGCATTCAAGTGATCGAGGGAGGAGCCCAGGGCGAGCACAAGATGGCCCGCGGGTTCACGCCGCAGCCAACCGCGTCGGCTCATTGGCTTGCCGAGCCCGCTTTTGCCGACGCGGTGCAGCGATTTCTTGAACGCGAGGGACAGGCCGTGAGCGGCTATCTGGATGAACTGAACGACCGCACGCCGTTCAAAACTTCGGTTTGACCGCCGCAGCCTGATAGCGCGCAATGCCTTCGGTGATTTCGCGCGCCGCTTCGTCCGGGCCGCCCCACCCCTCGACCTTCACCCACTTGCCCGCTTCCAGATCCTTGTAGTGCTCGAAGAAATGCTGGATGGTGGCGAGCCTTTCCGGTGCAAGATCCTGGGCCGCGCGCCAGTGCTTGTAAATGGGGAGGATCTTATCGATGGGCACTGCCAGCAGCTTGGCATCGGCGCCCGCTTCGTCTTGCATTTTCAGAAGACCCAGCGGTCGACAACGCACCACCGCGCCGACCGCCACGGGGAACGGCGTGATCACCAAGACGTCTACCGGGTCGCCGTCTCCGGCGATGGTGTGTGGGATGTAGCCGTAGTTACAGGGATAGTGCATTGAGGTCATCATGAAACGGTCGACGAACAGCGCCCCGGTTTCCTTGTCAACCTCGTATTTGATCGGATCAGCGGCCATCGGGATTTCGATGATCACGTTGAAATCATTGGGTACGTCGCGGCCGCAGTCGACTCGATCAAGGTTCATGTTGGCGAATTCCTGAGTAAGGTAAGAGGCAGGATCGGGACTGACGCGACTAAGGTCAAACGGAGTCGGGGGTATCGGGTGGCACAGGTGGCGAGGCGTTGCCGTCAGCCATGAGTGGCGCCTGGGGTCGCTCGGACAGCGGCTCGTTCATACCGTCGGTGGCGGCTAAGCGCCAATAATGGAGCGCCTCCTTGTGGCGGCCAAGCTGCTCATACAAATGCGCAAGCAAGGCACGCGTTTCGCGGGAGGGCGCCTGCGCCTCGGCCAGCCGGAAGAACTCCTCGGCCTTACCCCACAGCCCTTCCGCGGCACACAGGCGACCCGCCGCGATGGTGAAGGCAGCCCGATCGCCGTGCCGCTGTCGCCAGGACTCGATGCTGCGCAGACGCTTGCGGGCATCGAGTGCAGAGAGCGCGGCATAGACGGGAACCAGGCGTTCGGCGAGCCGTTTGTCCAGAATGCCCGACAGGAGCGTTGCGGCCTGCTCGCCCTGGCCCGCACGATCAAGCGCACGCGCCACGGCCTCGACCACCTCATCGATATCGCGCTCGGCCGATGTCAGGCTGGCGAGCAGTTCGCGCAGCGCATGCGCGTCATCGCCACGCTGCGCAACCAGTTCGCGAAGCGCGCGGATGGTGAGACCCCGCACCACACTGGGGTGAAGCGCTTCGCGCTTGTCCAGTTGCCGAACCGCCTGGAGCACCGCCTGCCAGTTACCCGACTGCTCGTGAGCGCGCAACGCGAGCCGCAGCGCCTGAATGTGACGCGCACCGCGCGAATGGAGTCGTTCGACCGCACTGAGCGCATCGGCCGGCCGCTGGTCCTCTACCGCCATCTCGGCCCGGCACATGAGCGCCGCGTTGGTGGTGGGCTTTTCGGCGCCTGCGGAGTCGAGCCAGCGTTCGACGCGCTCGGGCTCGCGCAGCCGATGCGCCGCACGCGCGCCAATGAGGGCCGCAGCGCCCGCCAGATCAGGCTGGTTCAGGGCGGGTTGCAGCAAGCGCTCTGCCCGACCGTAGCGGCCTTCGTTGTAGGCAATCAGGCCATCACGCAGCCCCGCAACCGCCGCATCGCGCGAACGACGGTCGCGGTATTGCCGGACTCGCTGCGGTAAATCTACGGCGTTGGCGAGCGCGAGCAGGATGAGGTGCAGAAGCGCAAAGAGCGCGAATAATGCAAGCAGCACCAGGTTCATGGAAACATCGACCCGGTACGGCGGCCAAAGGAGCGCGACGTTACCGTCGTTAAAGCGCATGAGGAGCGCCAGCCCGACCGCCACCGATAAGACCAGCAGAATGCCGATCACGCGTCCCACGGTTCAGCCCCGGCTTTCGCGACTGCTGCGGATGGCGCGGACCGCGCGCAGGCTCTCGCCCGGCAGCGGCGGCTCGAGGCCCAAACGCGCCGTGCGCAGTTGCTTGAGCTGTGTGAGCGCGCCCACCACCAGCCGGTTATCGGCTTCGTAGTAGCGCGTGAGCCAGTCAATCGCCCGGCCGAGGTCGGTTTGAAACTGCAGTTCGTTACGCGCGAGCATTCCCAGCCGTGCATTGAGCAGAATGAGCCGCATGTTTTCGCGCAGGAAATAGGCCTGGTCTGGGGCAAGCAGCACCGAATCGGGCTCATCAACCCGACGTACCCGAATCAGCTTCTGAAGCTCTTCACGCAGATAGGCGATGCCAGAGGAGGCCAGCCCCTCTTCGAAGCCTCCCGGGCGGCCGGGCGCGTTGGGGTCGGTCGCCCGGGGCCGCGCCTGCACCGTGGAGGACAACGGCAACTGCTCAACCAGGGTGATGAGACCGTCGATGCGCGCGGCCATGCCGGCGATGTCGGCGACCGGGTGAGCCTTCAGCCGCTCGATGTCGCCAAGAAGCGCCTTGCGCAGGGGTGCGAGCGTGGGATCTTTCTGCCTGACCAGACGATGGTCGACTTCCTGCAACGCCATCACTGCCGCCCGCGGATCGGTACCCAGAGACAGCTGCTGGGTGGCAAGCGAAATCACCGACTCCGCCTCGGCGAGGACGGCGTCGGCCGACTCCTGAATCAGCCCGCGATAAAGCTTTTCGACCTGGGAATACAGGCTTTGCGCCTCGGCCATGCGACTGTCGACCAGCGCCTGCCGCTGCTGAAGATCTCGGACCAGGTCTTGCGAAACCTTGAGTGATGCCTCGAGCTGGGCGATGCGCTTGTCGCCGCCGTCGAGGCGGCGCAACGCCCCGCCTTCGAGTTGATCGACCCGCTGACCGAGCGTGAAGGCAAACACCAGCGCCGCCAGGCCCAGGGCAGGACCCGACCATCGCCATACCAGGGCGGCACGCGAACGCCGCGAGCGAGCGGGCTGCCCTGCTGACGGCGACGGCGTCGCGCGCGGCGCCGTGTTGTCGCCACCACCCGGGGGGCGACCCACGGTCGGTGATTCACGACGACCCTCAGGGCTTGCGTTGGGGGACAACTCAGACAAGGGATAGGCTCCGCGAAGGGCTAGCGGCGGACTGGCGTGGGAAAACGCTTACGTGACCGCTCCGCATTCTATCGCGGCGGCGATCGCATTCTCACCAGGATCAATGAGTTGAACGCGGTGAAAACCCGCGGTTCTTGCCGCCTCGGCAATCCGAGCGTGAATCGCCAGCGCAACGATCGGGTTGGTGGGCTCACGCAGGGGTGCGGCCTCAGGCAGCGCGGCCAGCGCCACCGCAGCGCTTGATTGAGTGAGCACGCAATAAACCGGAGCCGACTCGGCCAGCCACTGCCCCAGACGCGCACGCGCCTCGGGCTCAGGGGTAATCGGTTGACGATCGTAGAGAGACAGCACCTCGACCTGGGCGCCGCGGGCGCGGAGCCCGTCGATCCAGTCATCACGGCCGCCATCGCCACGCACCACCAGCACGCGGCATCCGTCAGGTGTAGCCAGTGGCCCGGCTGCCAGCATGGCGCTCGCATCAAAGGGCGCTGTGGCGGGAACTGTGAGCCGATCGGCAGGAACCTGCAGGCCAGTCCGCTCGAGCGCAAGCAGACTGCCGGGCCCAACGAGGGCGAGCCCGAGGCCGGGCGGCCACACGCCGTTCAGGGACAATGAAAGCGCCTCGAGCGCAGCCGGACTGACGGCAACAACCCAGTCAACCTCGGCCACCCGCGCCGCGAGCCCCACCATCGGCCGGGCCTCAATGCGGGTGAAGGTGAGTCGCGTCACCTCATGCCCGCGCCGGGCGAGCGCCCGCTCGAGCGCCGCCACTCGCGGCAGCGGCTGGGTCAGGACAACCCGAGCCACCGACCTGCGCCCTGGGCGAGCAGATCCTTCGCCGCGCGGGCCCCGAGGCGCTCGGCGGTGACGGGATCGGCGGGCCCTTCGGCGAGGGCTACGTCAGCCATGCCGCTGCCGTCCTCGGCCCCGACACGCGCGCGAAGCTGTAACGAACCATCTGGGCCTGTCTCGCAGTAGGCCGCAAGCGGCATGCGGCAATTGCCACCCAGCGCGCGTGACACGGCCCGCTCGGCCATGACTTCTGAGGTGGTACGCGGATCGGCAAGCGGGGAGAGCCAGCGCGCCACATCCTGCCTTGTCGCGAGCGTTTCAATGCCCAGCGCGCCCTGCCCCGCCGCGGGCAGACTCGCCTGTACGGACACCACCGACCGGATCCGCGCGGCGAGCCCCAGCCGCTTCAGCCCAGCTGCGGCAAGAATAATGGCTTCGAAGTCGCCGGCATCGAGCTTGGCCAACCGCGTCTGCACGTTGCCACGCAGAGGCAGGACCGACAGCTTCGGGTAGCGATGACGAATTTGAGAGGCGCGGCGCAGGCTGGCCGTTCCCACCCTCGCGCCCTCAGGAAGATCGTCGAGCGAGGCAAAGCGGTTTGACACAAAAGCATCCCGCGGGTCTTCACGCTTCATGACAACGGGCAGCGCAAATTCAGGCGCCAACACCATCGGTACGTCCTTGAGCGAATGCACCGCAAGGTGAGCACGCCCCTCAAGGAGCGCCACCTCGAGCTCTTTCACAAACAACCCCTTGCCACCGATGTCAGACAGCGGACGATCCAGCACG
>JAGWXN010000551.1 GCA_018969885.1 Betaproteobacteria bacterium
GGTGACGTTCACCAACGCGGCGCCCTATCCGGCTTGTCCCGGAGGAGGGCATGCCTTTGCCGATCTGGTGGGATTGCGTCTGGACCGTGGGTGGAATGCCGCGGTGCGCGAACGGCTGAGCGGCGCGCGCAGCTGCACCCACCTGCGCGAGTTGCTGGGCCCTGTCGCGACGGTCGCCTTTCAGTCGCTGAGCGTATTACGCGGCCATCGTCCCGAGCGGGTCGATTCGAACGGCAAGCCGCTCAAGATCGACAGCTGCCATGCCTACGCGGCAGGTGGAGCGCTGGTTCGCCAGTATTGGCCCGACTTTCATGAGCCAAGTTCGACCGAGGGCTAGCCTGGCCAGCCCACGGGCTATTCGGCGTTGCCGATCCTCAGGGTCTTCTTGGAATCGAAATAGTTCTTGAGCGTGGCTGCGTGATAGGCAATCTCCTCGGGCCCTGCATCGCGCACCGGGGCGCGCTCCGGATCGAAATGGCCCTGGCGGTTTTCGCCCCGCACCAGCATGCCGGTGAGCCGATGCTGGCCGACGAATCGCACCCGCGCCGGGATGTAGCTGATACCCACACCGATGCGTCGGTCGTCCGACAGGTTGGGCAGCGAGCCGTGGATGGCGAGTGTGTGATGCAGTGAGAACTGGCCTGGCTTGAGCGGCATCGTGACCGCCTCGGACTCGTTGACCTCGAGATCGATCGCCTGTCGCCTGGGGAGCATGTGATTGCCTGCGCCCTCTCGGATGCTGTGACTGATCGAGCCTTTGCGGTGACTACCTGGGATGACCCGAACGCAACCGGCCTCTTCGCTCGCATTCGACAGAGCCACCCATGCGGTGACCTGCTCCTTGGGCTCGAGTCCGAAGTAAGAGGCGTCCTGATGCCAGTCGACGAAGGCGCCGTCCTTCGAGCCCTTGATCCAGAGTGTCAAGGTGTAGATCAGGATGTCGGGGCCGATCAGATCTTCGACCGCATCGAGCAGGCGCGGGCTTCGGGTGATTTCGTCCACCCAGGTGAACAGCAGGTGCGCCTTGGAGCCATAGGCGCCGATCTTGAGCGGGCCCACCGCGCGCTCGCAGGCCTCCATACGGTCGCGGAAGGCGCGTGCCTCCTGAGCCGAAAATGCTTCGAGTGGCGACAGGAAGCCGTTGCGATGGAATTGGTCGACTTGGGCTTGGGAAAGATGCTTCATGGGCGGGCTCCTGCGGTCCGCGGCTTCATTGGATCCGCACGCCGGCCTTGCGGATGACCTCCGCCCATTTGGTCGCTTCATCCCGAATGAAGGCGGCGAACTCCGCTGGGCTGCTGCCTACGATGACGAGTGACTGCTCCTCGAACTGCTTGACGATCTCCGGGCTGCGCAGCACCGCGATCAGCTCACGGTTGAGCCGTTCGACGATCGCCCCAGGGGTGCCTGCGGCGACCATGACGCCATTCCAGGTGCTGGTCTCATAGCCCGGTACCCCGCTGGTATGGATGGGCGGCATGTCGGGGACATTGGCCATGGGCGCGAGGCTGCTGATCGCAACGCCACGGAGCTTGCCAGCACGAATAAGCGGCAGCATCTCGGGCAGAGGGTTGATCATCATCGTGATCCGTCCGCCGACGATGTCGTTGATGCAGTCGTTGGACGATCGGTAGGGGATGTGCACGAGATCAATCCCAGCCATGCTCTTGAAGAGCTCGCCCCCCAGATGCGAGGAGGTGCCGTTGCCCGCTGAGCAGAAATTGAGCGAACCTGGCTTATCACGTGCGGCCTTGAGCACCTC
>JAGWXN010000552.1 GCA_018969885.1 Betaproteobacteria bacterium
AGTCGATCGAGGGTGCAATCGACACCTCACACTTCTCTTTCCTTCACATGCCAGCGCCCGGCGTTCCGTCTAACCGCAACGACGACGCGCCCGCCGATGAAAAGCGTCTACGCTGGATTCGTGAAGATCCGCTCCCCCATTTCTCGTTCGTCGATCATCCGGTGGGATTCGTCGTGGGCGGCTCTCGACAGGCCGATCAGGGTGAGCGCTATTGGCGAATTGCCCAGTTCGCCCTGCCCGCGCACAGCACCACGCCATCAACGCTACCCGGCGAGACCGCCTTTGGCTACACCTGGGTGCCGATTGACGATCACCAGTGCTGGATCTTCACCTATGCCTGGAATCCCGATCGACCGATCACAGCCGAGGAGCGAGCGAAATTCGCCCGGGGGCACGGCGTGATTGCAGAAGTCGATGAGCGGTTCGTGCCGCTTCGCCGCCGCGAAAATGAGTACCTCATCGATCGCCGCGCACAGCGCGAATCTACTTTCACCGGGGTGCGCGGGGTGGCTGAACAGGATGCGATGGTGCACGACAGCCAGGGACGGATCGCAGACCGCAGCCGCGACCACCTGTCGCCCACCGACGCAGCGATCGCGCGCTTTCGGCGGCTGCTGCTAAGCGAAGCCCGCGCGCTTAACGAGGCGGGCCGTGAACCCGATGCACCCCGGCTTGCCCACGCCTATCGGCTACGGTCCGGAAGCGGGTTCGCCGCGCCCACCGTGCCCTTTGAACAGGTCATGATCGAGCGCTTCGGTCACCGAGCGGGTCTGGTCACCGCCGCCGACCACCCCGACCCCACCCAGGGAGATGCATGATGACGGCCCACGCCTTGATCCCAACCGCCTCGGCCCAGCCCCTGGCACTGCGTTCCCATCGCGCAGACCGCCGCCGGTGGTGCAGCGTCCTTGCAGCGAGCCTGGGGACCATCGGTCTGCTGAGCGCGCTCGCTCCGTCCGCCGAGGCACAACCCTACCCCGCCCGCGCTGTCCGCGTGGTCGTGCCCTACGCAGCGGCAGGTTCCACCGACAGCACCGCCCGGCTCATCTCGCAGGCCCTGTCCGCGCGACTGGGTCAGCAGTTTGTGGTTGAGAACCGCCCGGGAGCGGGGGGCACCATCGGCCATGAAGCGGTCGCGAAGGCCGCCGCGGACGGCTACACGCTGCTCTTTAGCGCCGCGGGCCCGCTCACCGTCACGCCCCACACCTATCCCAAGCTGGGCTACGAGCCGATACGCGGCTTTGCGCCGGTCAAGCTCGTTGCCACCGCGCCGCTGCTTCTGGTGGTGAATCCGAAGCTGAACCTCTCAAGCGTGGCCGACGTGATCCGCGAGGCAAAGGCTAGACCCAACGCCCTCAGCTACGGCTCATTCGGTAATGGCAGCGCCGCTCATCTGGCTGGTGAATACTTCAAGACGCTGGCTGGCATTGAGATGGTGCATGTTCCTTACAAGGGAAGCGCACCCGCGCTCACCGACCTGATCGCGGGCCAGATCGACATGATGTTCGACGTGCTGGTCACGGCACTTCCCCACGCGAGAGGGGGACGCCTGCGGCCGCTTGCGATCACCTCGGCAGAGCGCTCGGCCCTGCTGCCCGAGGTGCCGACCATGCAGCAGGCGGGCGTTGCGGGCTTTGATGCCGGCACCTGGTTCGGGCTCCTTGCGCCCGCCGGGACCGATCCGGCTGTGATTGCGCGGCTCTCGGACACCCTGGATCAAATACTGGCGCAGAACGACATTCGCAATGCCATCGC
>JAGWXN010000090.1 GCA_018969885.1 Betaproteobacteria bacterium
TACGGGTTCGGGGATGGAGCTCATTTTGTGGCGGCATGCCGATGCAGGCGATTCGGTGGCGGATCCGCAGGAGGACCTGGAACGCCGTCTGACAGACCGCGGTCGCCGTCAGGCGTCCCGGGTCGCGCGCTGGCTCGAGTCGCGGCTGCCTGATCGCTGCGTGGTCTACAGCAGTCCGGCACCGCGGGCGCGAGAGACCGCCGAGGCGCTCGGGGTCAAGGTGCGGATCGACGAGCGCCTGGCTCCCGGTGCTGGCGGGGACACGGTGCTTCAGGTGGCGGGCTGGCCCGGTAAGGATGGGAGTGACGGCAAGAGCCGCCATGTGCTGATCATCGGCCATCAGCCTTCTCTTGGCGAGGCGTTCGGTCTCGCGCTATCGGGGCAGGCCGCGCGATGGACACTCCGCAAGGGTTCGCTGGTGTGGCTGGTGAGCCGCACAACGGACACCGGCCCGTCGGTTTACCTGCGCGCAGCGATCGGGCCTGAACTCGCCTGAAGCGCGGATCCGCAGCCCTGTCTGCCTACAGCTCGCGGATTTCGAGCTGGGTAAGTAGCCGCTGCTCGGTCCAGCGGGCTGATTCATCAATGAAATCTTCGCGGGCCTCGGGATGGGCGTCCAGCCAGTCGCGCGCAATCTCGATTCGTGCCGAGCCCTGGCGAAAAAACAGCGCCGGCAGAGGTGGCGCGTGCTCATCGCCCGTGGAGTGGCGCTCGAGCAGCACGGCGAGTCGCAGGGCGAGCACGGACAACCATGCGAGCTCGCCCGCCACCAGTCCGCGGAGCTTGCGCAGCCCACCGGTCTGCGCCAGGACGAGCGCCGACAGGGCGCCCTGTTCAGCATCGTTAAAGCCCGGCATGTCGGCGTGGCGCAGCATGTAGGCGGCGTGCCGGTGGTAATTCTCGTCGGCGATGATTCGACCTGCATCGGCCAAGCGAGCGGCCCAACCAAGCAGCGCACGGCGCTCCAGGCGCTCCTCGCGCACCGCGCGCGCCGCCTGGTCGTAGAGCGCGCAGGCCATCTCGGCAACTCGCCGGCTTTGCGCCAGATCAATCTGGTAACGGCTCTGCAGTCGCGTCACGGTCTGCTCGCGAATGTCGGCGCCGGCAAGCTCTGACCAGAGCTCAATCAGGATACCGTCGCGCAACGCCGCCTCGCAGTAGTCGATGGTGTCGATACCGAACTCGTCGAACACGGCTGTCATCACGGCGAGGCCGCCCGCAATCACCGCGCGGCGATCGGGCTTGATCTGCACGAACACCGGCGACTCATTGATCGGTGCGGCAAACAACGCCCGGCGCAATTGGGCCAGGGCGAGTCGGTCCAGAACGGGTGAGCCCAACGCGTAGCGTGCGAGCTGCGAGAGCGCCTTGGCGGTCCCCGAGGTGCCGACCGCGTGATCCCAGCCCAACGCCCGCGCCCGGCGCGCAACCGGCGCGAAGCGCTGCTTGAGCTGGCGCAACGCCCGATCAAACCTGCGCTCGTCGGCCACGCCTCCCTCGAAATGCGCAAGCGTCGTGTTGACGCAACCCACGTCGATCGAATCGAGCATCAGGGGATCATCATGCACACCCAGAATGCATTCGGTTGATCCTCCCCCGATATCGATCACCAGGCGCCGGCGGCCATCACCCAGGGCGTGCGAGGCCCCGACCCAGATCAGACGTGCTTCCTCATGACCCGTGATCACCTCGATCGGGTAGCCGAGAACGGCCTGAGCGTCGGCAAGAAAATCGGCCGAGTTCTGCGCCACCCGAAGCGTGTTGGTGGCGACCGCCCGCACCGCCTGCGGCGCGAAGGCGCGCAGCCGGTCGCTGAAGACGCTTAATGCCTCGAGGCCCCGCATCCGCGACTCGGCATCCAGCCGGCGCTCGGTATCGAGCCCTGCCGCGAGCCGGACGCTGCGCTTGACGCTGTCGATGGCGCGCACCGATGGCGCAACACCATTACCCGTGGTGCGGGCGATCAGCAACCGGAAGCTGTTCGATCCAAGATCGATTGCGGCAAGCAGGGAGGACTCCGACATCGGTGAAAGGACCTTGACGATGATCGGGCGCGAGTATGACAGTGCCTTGACTGCCGTGCAGCATCCCGTCATCAAACCGTCATTCTCGGGGGCCACACTGTTTGGCCACCGTGAAAAGGAACTGGCCATTGGCCGGACGCGCCATGAATACGCTCTCCTCCGATCTCTGCAGCCGGCTGCTTAACCGCGAGCAGGGCATCCTGCGGTTCAATGAACGGGTGCTTGCAATGGCCGATGATGCGTCCGTGCCGCTCCTCGAGCGACTGCGCTACGTGACCATCGTGAGCAATAACCTGGACGAGCTGTTCGAGATCAGGGTGGCGGAGCTACAGCAGATCGCCCGTCTGGGCCGGGACGATTCCCCCGCCGCGTCTGCAAGCCTTGAGGCCATCAGCCGCTCTGCGCGCGCACTGGTCGACCGGCAGTACACGCTGCTCAATGACACGCTCAAGCCGCTGCTCGCCGCCGAAGGCATCGTGATCCACCTGATGGTGGACTGGAACGATACCCAGCGGCAGTGGGCAAGCGAAGTGTTCGACCGCGAGGTCGAGCCGCTCCTCACGCCGATCGCGCTCGACCCGGCGCATCCGTTTCCGCGAATCCTGAACAAGAGCTTGAACTTCATTGTTGAGCTCGACGGTGAGGATGCTTTTGGCCGCCGTGCCGGCATCGCGATTGTCCAGGCGCCTCGTGCGCTACCCCGGGTGCTGTCGGTGCCGCCCGAGGTGTCGGGCCACCCGCACGGCATGATGCTGCTCACCTCGATCGTGCAGGGTTTCGTGGGCAGGCTCTTCCCGGGCATGGCGGTGCGGGAGGTTCATCAGTTCCGGCTCACCCGAAACAGCGATCTGTTCGTTGATGACGAGGAAGTCACCGACCTGCGCGAGGCGCTGCAAGGCGAACTGCTACAGCGCCAGTTTGGCGATGAGGTGAGGCTCGAGGTATCGGCCGATGCACCGGACCGACTGGTGGCCCGCCTTCTTAAGGAATTCGAGCTTGATGAGCGCGACTGTTATCGCTCAAAGGGGCCGGTCAATCTGGTGCGGCTCCAGCAGGTGATCAGCCTCGCTAACCGTCCTGACCTGCTGTTTCCTGCGTTCGAGCCACCGGTGCCAGCCGCGCTCCGCGGGCGTGACCTGTTCGCCGCCATCCGCAAGCACGACATCTTGCTGCATCACCCCTACGAATCGTTCGCACCGGTGATGCGGTTCCTCACCAGCGCCGCGCGTGACCCCGACGTGGTGGCAATCAAGCAGACGGTCTATCGGACCGGGGACGACTCGGCCCTCATGCAGGCGCTGATCGAGGCTGCGCGCGCAGGTAAAGAAGTCACGGTGGTGGTGGAATTGATGGCGCGGTTTGACGAACTGACCAACATCAACTGGGCCGCGCGTCTTGAAGAGGTCGGCGCGCATGTGGTCTACGGCGTGGTGGGCCATAAGACCCATGCCAAGATGGCGATGGTGCTCAGGCGCGAACGCGCCCGCAATGGGCAGACGGTGCTGCGTCGCTATGTTCACCTGGGCACAGGTAACTACCATCCGCGAACAGCGCGCCTCTACGAAGACTTCGGTCTGTTTACCGCTGATGAGGACATTTGTGCGGACGTCCATCAGGTGTTTCAGCGGCTCACGGGGCTTGGCGAACGCGGTCAACTGCGAGCGCTCGCCCAGTCGCCCTTCACGCTCCTCGAGATGGTGCTCGCGTCGATCAGGCGTGAGATCGATCATGCGAAGGCGGGACGCCCCGCCGCGATCTCGGCCAAGATCAATGCGCTCCTGTCGCAGCAGGTCATTGATGCGCTCTACGAAGCGAGCGCCGCGGGCGTGCAGATCGACCTGATCATTCGCGGTGTCTGCGCGCTCAAGCCTGGTGTGCCGGGGTTGAGCGACAACATCCGCGTGCGCTCCATCGTGGGCCGCTTTCTCGAACACAGCCGGGTGTTCGTGTTCCATAACGCTGGCGATCCTGCAGTCTGGCTCGCGTCCGCAGACTGGATGGATCGCAATCTGCTGAGGCGTGTTGAAGTGGCCTTTCCGGTGCGCGACCCCAAACTGCGCGAGCGGGTGATCGTCGAGGCGATCACCGTGCATCTGGGTGACAACGCTGATGCGTGGCTCATGGATGGCGACGGCAATTACCAGCGGAGCACGCCCAAGGGTAGAAGGCGTGGATACCACTCGCAGCGCGAACTCATGAGGCGGCTCGCGGGCTGATTCGAGTGCTGCGGGCGCACCGCGTTGTCATCAAATTTTCATGTTGCGGTAACGCTCGCGACACATTCGCTTTCGACACTGGCGGTTTCTCAATCAGGAGCCAAAGTAATGTCGCATTCGAATACCTCCCTTCCCGTCGAGAACACCTCGAACAACGAGCATTTTCAGGACGTGCTTGCGCGCGGACTGGCGAACCCGTCGCGGCGCGCGATTTTGCGCGGCGGCGTCGGCCTCTCGGCCGCCAGCATGCTGCCCGTGATGTCGGCCTGCGGAGGTACCGATGCGACGCAGATGAAGAGCCTTGCCGAGCCCATTGCAGCCGCCCAGATCAAGTTTAACGCGGTCGCGAAGAGCATTGCCGATTCCGTGGTTCTCCCGCCCGGTTACACCGCCAGGGTGCTTCATGCCACCGGTGACCCCATTGACGCCACGGTCGGCGCCTACACGAACTCGGGGAAAGAGGTGGACGACTGGTCCAAGCGGATCGGTGACCATCACGATGGGACGGAGCTCTTTTACATCGACGGCGCCGGCAAGGTGAGCCGTACCGCGCAGACCCGCGCCGTCCTCGCTGTGAACCATGAGAGCTCCGCCGATGCGCATTTCTTCCATCCGAACGGACAGACCTCGGGTACCAAGACCGGGCTCAAGTTCAGCCAGTTTGGTGCATGGGATGGTGGCGCTCGCCCTGCTCTCGAAGTGCTGAAAGAAATCAACCACCACGGTGTGTCGCTGGTGGAACTCGACCTGGCAGCGGGCGGCGGTATCAACGGCTACAAGCTCAATGGGGCGCTCAACCGGCGCGTCACGCCCAATACCGAGGTGGCAGTGACGGGTCCAGCCGCGCACCTCCCGGGGATCAAGACGCTCTTCCGGACCAGGTTCAGCACCGATGGCTCGAAGGCACGCGGCACGTTGAACAACTGCGGCTCAGGGCCCACCCCCTGGGGAACCTTCCTTACCTGTGAAGAAAACTGGGCCGTTTATTTCAACATGCCCGCGAATGCAACACTGCCTGACGCCAAGACGCTCGCTGGCCGTACGCGCTATGGCGTGGCCTCCACCGCCTTGGCTGGCGGCACGGGTAAGCTCCTCGGACAGGGTTGGCACACGCCACTCGATGCGGCCGGCGAAACCACGTTTGCGCGCTGGAATATTGAGGCATCGGGCGCCACGGCGGCAGACGACTTCCGTAACGAACCGCATACCTTTGGCTACAACCTCGAGATCGATCCCGCCAACCCGAACTCGGTGCCCGCCAAGCGCGTCGCAATGGGGCGCTTCGCCCACGAAGCCGTGGTCTACAGCAAGCTCGTGGCCGGCCAGCCCATTGCGTTCTACATGGGGTGCGATTCCCGTAACGAATACATCTACAAATTCGTTTCGAAAGAGAGCTGGAATCCTCTTGATGCGGGCGGCGGCATGGCCGCCGGTGACAGGTACCTGAACGAAGGCAAGCTCTATGCTGCAAAGTTTAACGATGACGGTACCGGTCAGTGGCTGGAGCTTGACATCTCGGTGGCCGCCATCAAGAACTACACGGCGTTTGCGTTCACCAACCAGGCCGAAGTGCTGGTCTTTACCCGCCATGCGGCCGATGCGGTGGGTGCCACCAAAATGGACCGCCCGGAGTGGGGGTCGGTGAACCCCGCCAATGGCGAGGTGTACTTCTGCCTCACCAACAACAACTCCACCAACCGCAAACCCGGCACGACCAACGCTGCCAACCCTCGCGCCTATGAGGATCCAGACGGCAACAAGGGATCGGGCAACCCCAACGGTCACATCATCCGCTTCCGCGAATCGAACAATGCCTCGACCGCGACCACTTTCGAGTGGGACATCTTCGTGTTTGGCTCCGAGGAAGACGCCCCGAAAGACTCCGTCAACCTGTCGCAGCTCACCGCAAATAATTCATTCTCTTCACCCGACGGGCTCTGGTTCAGCCCCGTGACCGGCATTCTCTGGATTCAGACCGATGATGGCGCGTTCACTGACGAGACCAACTGCATGCTGCTCGCCTCAGTGCCTGGCGCCGTGGGTGACGGCGGAATCTGGGCGGTGCCCAATTCGATGGCGGGTACCACCGCAACCCAGACCACGTTTGTAGGGGGCCTGCTAGGTGAGTCGCGGTTGCGTCGCTTCCTCGTGGCACCCAAGGGTTCAGAGGTGACGGGCATTACCGAAACCGCCGACGGCAAGACGCTTCTGGTCAATATCCAGCATCCTGGTGAAGATACCCCTGCCATCGGGGCAGGCGCGAACTTCAGCTTCCAGAGCCAGTGGCCCGGCAATGGCGTGATGACCGGTGTGGCGGGCTATGGGGTGACAGGACGGCCTCGTTCCGCGACGATCGTGATCACGCGCACCGACGGGGGCGTGATCGGCCGCTAAGCAGCAGGCAAGCGGATCGGGCCCGCCTCGCGCGGGCCCGGCCAGCGCCTGGGCTCGCCAACCCGAGCAATCGGCTGCTCAGCCCGCCTCGAAATTCGCCTGCGCGAACCGCCAGTTCACCAAGTGGTCGAGGTAGGTCTCGACCAAGCGTTGGCGGGCGTTTCGATAGTTGATGTAATAGGCGTGTTCCCACACATCAAGGGTGATGAGCGGGCAGTGCGCCGAGACGAGCGGCGTCTCTGCATCAGCCGTGTTGATAAGGGCGACCTCGCCGGTTCGCCTTCGTACCATCCAGGTCCAGCCAGCGCCGAAGTTGCCGGTGGCCCGCTGGATGAACGCCTCGCGAAATCCCGGGTGGACAAGCACCCGCGCTCATCGCACGCACCCTTTTCGCATGTACCTTTTTCGCGAGCGCACGCGCATCGGGCGCATTCAATGTTCAGGTCGAGTATGCCCGCCGAGCGCAAACCCCGCTTGCGGTGCCGATTTCACTTTTGCCCCGGATCAGGCAACATTGGCCCCGGCCTGCTCCCGGGTGGGCCCATCTGGCCGGACCGGTTGGCGATGTGCCGGGTCGGTGATTTTCCAATGATGCTCAGAGGAGTGCCAGCGCATGGGTCGGGTTATGCAAATGTTGCCGCTATCTAGGGGGAGTGAGCAGGAAGGGCGCGCGCGAGAAACAGATGTGCGAAAAGGGTGCGTGCAATGAGCGCGGGTGCCTGCCCACCCGGGATTTCCCCCGAGGCGCGCTTAAAGCAGCTGGGTATCGTGCTGCCGCCCGCCTGGATCGATAAACCCAACCGCGTACGCGCGCTACGCTCGGGCATTCATGTGCATATGAGCGGCCATGGCCCGATCGAACCGCTCACCGACACGCCGGTCATCACCGGTAAGCTCGGCCGCGAACTCAACGAGGCCCAGGGCGCTGTCGCTGCGCGCGAAACCGGGCTCTACATCCTGGGCACGCTCAAGGGCTGTATCGGGTCACTGGATCGCGTGGTGCGGGTGGTGCATGCGATTGGCTTTATCAACTGCGCACCGGGCTTCAATACCCCCTCGCTGGTCCTGAATGGCTTTTCCGACCTGATGGTGGAGGTGTTTGGTGAGATTGGCCGGCACACACGCTCGGCGATCGGCGTTGCCGAACTCTATCGCGACATCCCGGTTGAAATCGAAGCACTCTTCGAGGTGAGAGACTGATGGCGCAGCTGATCAGCCCGCAGACCCGTGGCGTGTTCATCATCGCCGCGACCCCGTTTACCGATTCGGGTGAGGTCGACTACGAGAGCATTGACACGCTCACCGACTTTTACATGAGTTTCGGGATAGATGGCCTTACGATTCTCGGCATCATGGGCGAGGCCCAGAAGCTCTCGGCAGAGGAGTCGCTCGCGGTCATGCGGCGCTACCTCGCGCGGGTGGCGGGGCGTATTCCGGTGATTGTCGGGGTCTCGGCGCCTGCGTACGATCCCATGGTGTCGCTTGCTCGTGAGTCGATGCAGGCCGGTGCGGCTGGGGTCATGATTGCGCCGCCCGCCACCGTCAAAACCGATGAGCAGTTCTTCAATTTCTTTGCCGGCGCTTGTCGGGCCCTTGGCCCCGATGTGCCGGTGTGCCTGCAGGACTATCCCGCGGTGACCGGGGCCTGGATGTCGGTGCCGGTCTTCGAGCGCATCGTGGAGGAACTGCCGCAGGTGGTGATGCTGAAGGCCGAAGACTGTCCTGGGCTCACCAAGATCTCCCGGATCCGGGCGCTCGAGGCTACGGGGCTGCGGCGCTCATCGATTCTGGTCGGCAACAACGGCCTCTTCTATCCGCTCGAACTGGCACGCGGCGCCGACGGTCCGATGACCGGGGTGGCCTATCCCGAGATGCTGACCGAGGTGTACCGCGCGATGCAGTCGGGCAATCGCGATCTGGCCGATGACCTGTTCGAAATTTACCTCCCGCTGGTTCGCTATGAAACCCAGGCGGGCGTGTCGCTAGCCTGGCGCAAGGAGATCCTGCGTCGCCGGGGCGCGATCCGCAGCGCCCGCGTGCGCGCGCCCGGGGTGCAGCTGAACGCCGACGAGCATGATGATCTCACTCGGATGATGGCGAGAATCGACACCAAGCTCGAGGCGCTTCGCGGGCGCCAGGCCTGAGCCTGCGTGCTGTCATCGGCGCCGAAATCTGGCGCTCGAAAGGATCGTTCTGATGCAACTGGATTGCGTGATTCGTGGTGGAACCGTCGTTAACGCCGACGGTGTGTCGAGCGCCGATGTGGGCATCGTGGGCGAGAAGATCGTCGCGCTCGGAAGTACGCTCCCTGCAGCCCGGCGTGAGATCGACGCAAGGGGCAGGCTGGTGATGCCGGGTGGGGTCGACAGTCACTGCCATATTGAGCAGGTCTCTTCCTTCGGCATCATGTGCGCTGACGATTTTCATTCGGCGACTGTGTCGGCGGCGTTTGGTGGCACCACCACGGTGATCCCGTTTTGCGCGCAGCACCGCGGTGACCGGATCCCCGAGGTGCTGGCCGACTATCACCGGCGTGCCGCAGAGAAGGCGGTAATCGACTACGGCTTTCATCTGATCGTGGCCAACCCCGACGGCGACACCCTGGCTCGCGATCTTCCCGAGGCGATTGAAACCGGCATCCGTTCGTTCAAGATCTTCATGACCTATGACCGGATGCGGCTCCATGATGAGCAGATTCTCGATGTGCTCATGACTGCGCGCAGCCACGGCGCGCTGGTGATGGTGCACGCGGAAAATCACGGCATCATCAGCTGGCTTGCTGGCCGCATGGTGGGCCAGGGTCGGGTGGCCCCCCGCTATCACGCGATCTGCCACACGCGTTCCTCCGAAGCCGAGGCGATCAATCGGGTGATCGCACTTGCCGAAGTGGTCGATACCCCGATCCTGATCGTGCATGTCAGCACGATAGAAGGGGTCGCTGCCATCCGCGAGGCGCAGGCGCGCGGCGTCAAGGTCTATGGCGAAACCTGCCCGCAGTATCTTTTTCTTACCGCTCGCGATATCGACCGCGGGCTGGAAGGCGCCATGTTCTGCTGCTCGCCGCCGCCGCGCGACGAGGCCGCACAAGAGGCCTGCTGGCAGGGGCTCAAGGATGGCGCGCTCGCGGTCTATTCATCCGATCATGCGCCCTATCGCTATGACGCAAGCGGCAAGCTCCCCAAGGGGGAAAAGACCACGTTCAAAGAAATGGCCAATGGCGTACCGGGGCTGGAGTTGCGCCTGCCGCTGCTCTTTTCCCAGGGCGTGGGCAGCGGCCGCATCAGCCTGCCAGAGTTTGTCAACCTGACCGCCACCCGTCATGCCGAGATTTATGGGTTGTCTGCAAAGGGTCGGATCGCACCTGGCTGCGATGCCGACATCGCAATCTGGGACCCGGCGCGCCGGGTGAAGATCGATGCGGCGCTGCTTCATGACAACACCGGCTATACGCCTTACGCCGGGCGCGAACTCACCGGCTGGCCGGTGGTGGTGCTCTCGCGCGGCGAGCAGCTGATCGATCAGGATGCCGCTCCAGGGGCGATCCGGGCCGAACGCGGTCGCGGACGCTTTCTCGCACGCGAGCGCTCTGACGCCCTTCTTCCGGCCGGGCGGGTCATTCCCGAGGTGGCGCAGCTCTCGCAGTGGGGTGACTCGTTATGACCCGTAAGCTCGCTATCGCAGCCGCTCAGATGGGTGGCATTCATCTGTCGGATACCCGCGAACAGGCGGTCGCGCGTCTGCGCGAGCTCCTTCGGCAGGCGCACGCCCGCAGCGTGAAATTCGTGGTGTTCCCCGAGCTCGCGCTCACCACGTTTTTTCCGCGCAAGTGGTATGACGACCAGGCCGAAGTGGATGCGCGGTTTTTCGAGCACGAGATGCCCTCTCCGGTCACGCAGCCGCTCTTTGATGATGCGCGTCGCTATGGCATCGGGTTTTATCTGGGCTATGCCGAGCTCACGCAGGAGGCCGGCACCACCCGTCGATTCAATACCGCGATTCTGGTGTCTCCGGCGGGCGCCATCGTGGGCAAATACCGCAAGGTGCATCTTCCCGGCCACGCCGATTTCAAGCCGCAGGCAGCGTTTCAGCACCTGGAAAAAAAATATTTCGAAGTCGGCGACCTGGGCTTTCAGACCTGGCGTTCGCAGGACGCCATCATCGGCATGCTGATCTGTAACGATCGGCGTTGGCCGGAGGCGTTTCGCGCGCTCACCCTGCAGGGTGCTGAGCTCGTTACGCTGGGCTTCAACACGCCGACCGAGAATCTGCACTATCCAGAGCCGCCTGCGTTACGCGTGCATCATCATCTGATCATGGCC
>JAGWXN010000553.1 GCA_018969885.1 Betaproteobacteria bacterium
GTAGGGCGTCATGGTCCGGGTAACGACGTGTTTTTCATGGTGCGGGACCCCGACGGCAATCTGGCCGAAATCTCCTCGGAAATCGAGGTGTGCGACGAGGCGCGTCCCACGGGGGTGTGGCCACATGAGGAGCGCACGCTCAATCTCTGGGGCAAGGCGATCATGCGTAGCTGATATCTGTCGTGCCGCTTGCTACCCATTACCCCGTGGTGATCGTCGGCACCGGCCCGACCGGGTTGGTGCTTGCCCACCTGCTCGCGCGGCAGGGGGTGAAGGCGCTGCTGATCGACCGGGCTGAAGGCCCCGTGGACGAAGCCCGTGCAGTCACCATTGACGACGAGAGCCTGCGCACGCTACAGGCGGCGGGAGTGCTCGAGCAACTACTGCCCGATATCGTGCAGGGCTACGGCGTTCACTACTATTCCTGGCGGCAAACGCTCTTTGCACGGATCGAGCCCCAGTCGCTTGAATATGGCTATCCGAAGCGAAATGCGTTTCGCCAGCAGCTGCTGGTGCGCGCGTTAGCCGAGACGCTTGGGGCGCCGGTTGAATTGCGCTTTCGCCATGAACTGCTGCGTTTTTCTCAGGTCGATGATCGGGTGTCGCTGTCGATCGCCACGCCCGACGGACCGCAAACGGTGGAGACCGACTGGCTGGTGGGGTGCGACGGAGGCCGAAGCACGGTGCGGGAGGCACTGGGCATCGCGCTTGAGGGCAGCAGTTATGCCGAACGCTGGCTGATCGCAGATCTCATCGGTCGCCGCGATCCGTTTCGGCATACGCGAACGTTCTGCGATCCAGTGCGCCCCACGATCCGCCTGCCAGGCCCGCAGGCCACCGTCCGTTATGAGTTCATGCTGCATCCGGGCGAAGCGGCCGAATCAGTGCTCGATGAGGCGCAGCTTCGCAGCTGGATTCGTGCGCGAGAGCCTGCGGATGCCCACATCACGCTGCTCAGAAAAGTGGTCTACACCTTTCATGCGCGGGTCGCGACCCGGTGGCGATCGGGACGGGTGCTGCTGGCGGGTGATGCGGCGCACCTTACGCCACCCTTTGCGGGGCAGGGCATGAACAGCGGTGTGCGTGACGCGCTGAACCTCGCCTGGAAACTCGCCGAGGTGGTGCGCGGGCGCGCCGACTCCGCGCTGATCGACACCTATGAGGCCGAGCGTAAGCCCCACGCCTGGGCGTTGATCAACATGGCGCTGCGAATCGGATCGTTCATGCAGCCAAAGTCGGTGGCGGGTGCAGCGATCGCGCAGGGGCTTCTGCGGCTGGTCTGCCTGGTGCCCGCCGCTCGCGACTACATCCTGCATCTGAAATTCAAGCCCAAGCCCCGCTTCAAGCAAGGCTTCAAGGCCGCCTGGCCGGTTGCCGAACCGGTGATTCCGCCCGGCCAGCTCATGATCCAACCTGCGGTGCAGACCCGCGCGGGGCGCACGCAACTTCTCGATTCGTTGTGCGGCTCGGGATATGCGCTGATTGCTTGGGCGGGGGCGGTGCCCGACACGCCCGCGTGGTGGCCGTCTGAGGCGCCGACGCGGATATCGCTCCTTCGCGCCGATGAGGATTTCCTGCCAGACGATCCGCGCGAATCCGTGGCGCGCGATGCGACCGGCGAGCTTGCGCGGGTTCTCGATAGCGCCGGCGCACAAGCGGTGCTGCTCCGTCCCGACCGGCATGTACTTGCTTATCTTGGCGCTCGCCCCGAAGATGACTGGTCAG
>JAGWXN010000091.1 GCA_018969885.1 Betaproteobacteria bacterium
GACGGCGGATTCAGCCAGACCGTGGGCGGGATCGCAGAATCACCGAATGGCTGAGCGGGAGGCGCCGCCCGCCGTCCTGCTCGAGGCACTTCACAAGCGCTTTGGCGAGCGGATCATCCTCCAGGATCTGACGCTGCGAGCCGAGCCGGGAGAGCGGATTGCGTTGCTTGGTGAGTCGGGCAGCGGCAAGTCGACCCTGCTCAACATCATTGCCGGTCTCGAGCCCCCCGACTCTGGGCGTGTTGAAGTGGCCGGCCGCTCGCTCATCGGTCTCGACGACGATCACGCCGCCGCGCTTCGCCGTCAGCTGATCGGATTCGCCTTCCAGGCGTTTCATCTCCTTGGTCACCTCAGCGTGCAGCGAAATGTCGCGGTGCCGCTGCTCCTGAACGGCACGCCCCCTGCCGAGGCACTCGAGCGCGCCGCCACCGTGCTCAGTAGACTGGGCCTGGGCAGCCGCCTACAAGCCCCGATTCGCGAACTCTCAGGTGGCGAGCAACAACGGGTAGCGCTCGCGCGGGCGCTGGTGGCTGCGCCCCGTGTGCTGCTCGCCGACGAGCCCACTGGCAACCTGGATCCCTCAAGCGCCCGCACTGCACTCGCCCTGATCGCCGAGCAGGCTGCCGAATCGGGCGCAGCGCTGCTACTCGTTACCCACTCACACGAGGCGGCAGCCATGGCTGATCGTCAGCTGATCCTGCGGCAGGGTCGGCTTGAACCGGCGTGACGCAGTCGGCCAGCCCCCACCGCGCGCTGCTTCGATGGCTGATCGCGGCCCACTGGCGAGAAGGGCCTGCTGCCATGCTGGCCGGTGCGCTATCGATTGCGATCGGTATGGCGCTCGCGCTGGGCGTGCATTGGGTCAACCGATCAGCATTAGCGGAATTTTCTGCCGCGATCGCCATGGTCAACGGCGACGCGCAGGCGCAGCTGGTGGGCCGAAGCGCAGACTTCGACGAGCAGGTCTATGCGACCTTGATCGATACCTCAGGCATCGCCGCGGCAAGCCCTGTCATCGAGTTCAAAGCCCTCGCCTCAGTCGGCGGTCAGGCGGCTCCTCGCGCACCACGGTACACGACCGAAGCAGCTGGGGCTGCGCAGTCGGGCTCACCGCAAGCCTCGCAGCCGATCGCGCTTCGTGTACTGGGGATCGATCCGCTTCGCGCGGCGCAGGTCACACCCTCGCTTTTACCCTCACTGGCTGAAGCCGATCGCAGCGACCCGGCGGCGCTCTTTGCCGACGATGCCGTGTTTCTGTCGCGCGCGGCGGCGCGCGCACTCGGCATCGCGCCGGGCGAGCAGATTGTTATCCAGACCGGGCCGCACCAGCAGACATTGCGCGTGGCGGGCAGCGTAGAGGGCGCTGATGAAGGTCAGTTACTGGCGGTGCTCGACATCGCCAACGCCCAGCAATACTTTGGTCGACTGGGAAAATTATCGAGGATCGACCTGCGGTTTACGGAGAACGCCGACGCGGGCAGCGTCCGCGCCGCGGTTGAGCCCAGGCTCCCCATGCAGGTGCTCTGGAGCGTCCCGCAGGCGGCTGGACAGCGGATGTCAAACCTGTCGCGCGCCTACCGGGTCAATCTCAATGTGCTCGCGCTGGTGGCCCTCTTTACCGGCGCCTTCATCGTTCAGGCCACGCTCGCGCTGCGGGTCGCCCGCCAGCAGCATGAGATTGCGCTACTCGGCGTGTTGGGCGCGCCGCGCCGCTTTGCTGCACGACGGGTCCTGATCGATGCACTGGCGATCGGCGCACTTGGCTCGGTCACCGGGGTGCTGGGGGGAATAGCACTCGCATCGCTCCTCCTCGCCTTGACCGGGGGCGATCTCGGAGGGGGCTACTTCGATCGTCGCGTGATCGCGCTTGCCATCGACCCGCTATCGGTCGCGGCAGGCCTGGCGGGCGGCCTTGGTATTGCGCTGATGGGCGCGTTTTCACCGATGCGGGCGGCGCAAAGCATCATTCCCGCGCGTGCGCTACGCGCTCGCTCGACGGAAAGCGTGCTCGATCCGAGTGGGCGCGCGCGCTGGGCGGCTGGGCTCGCAGCGATCGCGCTATTGCTGCTGGCGGCGCCGCCGATCGCCGACCTGCCGCTTGCGGCTTACGCCAGCATCGCGATCCTGCTCCTCGCTGGCGTCATGCTGACTGGCCCCCTGATCGGGCCATGCTCGCGGGCGGTGATCCAGGCACTGGAACGGCGCGCGCCGCCGCCCACGGTCTGGCTCGCGCTGTCTCGCATGGCGGGCGCGCCGGGCAGCGCCGGCTCAGCTTTGGGCGGTGTGGTCGCAAGCTTCGCCCTCGCCAGCGCGATGGCGATCATGGTCACCAGTTTTCGCGTCTCGGTCTCCGACTGGCTCGATCAGGTGTTACCCGCCGACCTCTACGCCCGACTGCCCGCCAGCGCGGCGGGCGAGGGCTTCGACGCACCGCTACAGACCCGTATCCGTGCCCTGCCAGGCGCGAGCCAGGTCGAGTTTTCGCGGGTCGGTTCAATCCTGCTCGACGAGCGCCGCCCGGCTGTCGCGCTGGTCGCGCGTCCGCTGCACTCGGCCGGTGTTGCGGCGCGTCTGCCCCTGACAGGAAAAACGGTCGCGGTGCCAGAGAACCAGCTGGGCGTCTGGGTGAGTGAACCCTTCGCCGATATCTACCGGGTACAGCCTGGCGATATGCTGTCGCTGCCAATCGGCAACACCCCGACCCCGGTGCGAGCCCTGGTTGCCGGAATCTGGCGGGACTATGCCCGACAGCACGGCGCGATTGCGATCGATATCGATGACTATCGTCGTCTGACGGGCGATGGTGCAGCCAATGAAGTCGCGTGGTGGCTCGCCGATCGCTCGCAGACCGAGGCATTCATCGCACAGGCGCAGGCCCTGTCCCCGCTCACTGACAGCATGGAATTTCGCGATACCGGCCAATTGAAATCGCTCTCGCTCAAGATCTTTGACCGGAGCTTTGCAATCACGCATGTGCTCGAAGCCATTGCCATCGCAGTGGCGCTGTTCGGCGTCGCCACCTCGGTCGCTGGCGAAGCCCTCGCGCGGCAGCGCGAGTTCGGCATGCTTCGCCACCTCGGGCTCACCCGCAAGCAGATCGGGCAGCAGTTCGCGCTGGAGGCGGCCCTGGGCACCGTGGTGGCGTGTCTGTGGGGGCTTATCCTGGGTGCGGTCGTTGCGTGGGTCCTGGTGCATCGTGTCAATCCGCAGTCTTTTCACTGGACGATGTCCATGCACTGGCCCGCCAGCATGCTTGCCACCAGCGCATTCGCCATGATCATGCTGGCCGCCGTGGCGGCACGTCTGTCTGCGCGGGAGGCCACCGGCGCAGCGCCCGTGCTGGCCGTGAGGCAGGACTGGTGAGCGCGACCCGACGTCAACTGCTTCAGGCGCTTGCCCTCGCAGGGGGAGCCGCGCCCTTCAAGGCGTCCGCTCGCTCGGAGAGCGCAGCGCCCCGCTTCGCATCGGTCACGCCCGACAAGCGCCTGTCGTTTCCACGCGATCACGGCGCACACCCCGATTTCAGGATTGAGTGGTGGTACCTGACCGGCTGGATGGATACGTCAGCCGGCGAAGCGCGCGCACCGATCGGCCTTCAAATCACGTTTTTCAGGGTTGCCACCGGCTGGCAGCGCGATCACACCAGCCGCTTTGCTGCGCAGCAGCTGATGTTTGCGCATGCCGCGATCGCGGTTCCGGGACGCGGCCGGCTGATCAAGGCCGAGCGCGCTGCACGAATCGGCCTGGGCATGGCGCAGGCTGACGAAACCGATACCGCGCTTCGTATCGGCAACTGGCAGCTGAGCCGCGATGCAGCTGATCGCTACCAGGCTCGTATCAGCGATTCCGCGCTGTCAATCAGCATTGATTTTCAGGCGCAACGCCCCCCGCTGCTGCAGGGCGAGGCGGGCTTTTCCCAGAAAGGCCCGCAACCCGTTCAGGCGAGCTACTACTACAGCCGCCCCTGGCTTGCTGCCCAGGGCGAAATCGCGTGGGCCGATCCCGATCGACCGCGCCTCACGCCGCGGACGGTACAGGGTCACGCGTGGTTCGATCATGAGTGGTCGAGCGAACTGCTTGATGCCCAGGCTCAAGGCTGGGACTGGGTCGGTCTTCACCTCACCGACGGAAGCGCCCTCACGGCCTTTCAGGTCCGCCGCGCCGACGGGCGAGCGCTCTGGCAGTACGCCCGGTGGGTTGACGCGGAACAGCGAGAGATCCGTGCTCAGGGCGATCACGCAATGGTGACCTTCGAGCCGCTTCGCCGTTGGCGTTCACCGCGTAGCGGCGCGTCGTGGCCCGTCGCGCAGCGGTTACACGTGGGCAACCGTGTGATCGAACTGCAGCCCCTGTTTGATGATCAGGAACTCGAGACCCGCGGCAGCACCGGCATCACCTATTGGGAGGGCGCGGTCACGGTCACCGAAGCCGGACGCGTGATTGGCCGCGGCTACCTGGAACTCACCGGCTACGCGCAGGCGATGCGAATTTGAATGAATGGCTAGCGAACCAGCTGATTGATCTCAATGATCGGCAGCATCACCGCCAACACGATCAGGAGCACGATGGCGCCCATCACCAGGATCAGGAGCGGTTCGAGCAGGCTGGTGAGCGCAAGGGCGCGGCGTTCGGTCTCCGAACTCAAGGTCCGGGCCGTTCGCTCAAGCATGTCGGCAAGCGTGCCAGTGGCTTCGCCACTGGCAATGAGATGCACCATCAGGGGCGGAAAGCGCCTGGCGGCAGAAAGCGCCCTCGCAAGCGACACGCCTTCCCGCACACGGCCAATCGCATCATGCACGTTGTGCTTGAGCGCTTCGTTCGCAAGTGTCTGAGCGCCCGCCTCCAGAGCCCGGATGAGCGGCACCCCGGACGCAACCAGAATCGACAGCGTGGATGCAAACCGCGCGGTCTCCAGGCCTGACAGCAGTCGACCGGCGATTGGCAACGATAGCGCTCGGGTGTGCCAGGCGAGTTTCACCGTAGGCGAACGCAGGGCGGCACGCCACGCTACCCAGCCCGCCGCCAGCAGAAGCGCTACCGCCCAACCCCATTGGCGAGTGAAGTCAGAGACCACGATCAGCGCCCGCGTGAGAAACGGCAGCGCCTGCCCGGTCTGACGGAATACATCGATCACCTGAGGCACGACGTAGGTGAGGAGCACAATCACCACCGCCGCGGCCACGACGGTAACAATCGCCGGATAGATGAATGAGAGCGCCACGCGCTGCACCAATGCGCCACGCGCTTCGATGTAGTCAGCCAGCCGGGTCATCACGCCCGCGAGATCGCCCGATTGCTCCCCCGCAGCCACCAGCGCGCGATACACCTCGGGAAAATCACGCGGATAGCCTGAGAGCGCGCTCGCGAGCGTCTGCCCGCCCACCACTTCCGCCCGCACTGCCGCAAACCGCTCCCGCACTGTCCGGCTCTCAGCCTGTTCGATCACCACATCGAGCGCCTGCTCGAGCGGCAGCCGCGCCGACAGCAGACTCGCGAGCTGCCGGGTGGCGAGCGATAAATCGCTGGTACGAAGCCGTGCGCCTAGCGACCGGCGCGCCGCCCCGGACGAGGCCTGTAAGGGTTCGACTTCGAGCGGGGCCAGCGCCCGCTCACGAAGCAGCGCCCGGGCGTGGCGCGGCGAATCGGCGTCGATCAGGCCACGCTCGATCCGACCTGCGGCGTCCGACGCCTCGAATCTGAAAGCCGGCATCAGCGAACGCCCGGCGTGAAAGCCCGGTCAGTCACGCGTGACACGCACCACCTCGTCGGCTGACGTGACACCAGCCTCGACCCAGCGCTGACCATCCTCACGCATAGACATCATGCCGTACCGACGCGCAACGTCGCGCAGCTCGCTCTCGGCCGCGCCGCGGTGGATGAGCGCACGAACCGCGTCATCGACCACGAACAATTCATGCACGCCAGTGCGCCCGCGATAGCCGGTTCGATCACATGCATGACAGCCCACCGCCCGCCAACCGCCGGCAACCGGATCGGGCTCGCGGCATTGCTCGCAGAGTCGGCGAACCAGTCGCTGCGCAACCACCCCCAGCAGCGACGACGACAACAGGAACGGCTCGATCCCCATATCGGTGAGGCGAGTCACCGCCGACACAGCATCGTTGGTATGCAGCGTGGCGAGCACCAAATGTCCGGTGAGCGAGGCCTGCACCGCAATCTGCGCGGTTTCCAGGTCGCGAATCTCGCCGATCATGACGACATCCGGATCCTGTCGAAGGATGGCCCGAAGCGCCTTCGCAAAACTCATATCGATCCGTGCGTTCACCTGGGTCTGACCAATCCCCTCAAGGTGATACTCGATGGGATCTTCCACCGTGAGCACATTCATGCGATTGAAATCGAGGCGACCCAGGGCGGCATAGAGCGTCGTGGTCTTGCCGGAACCGGTGGGCCCGGTCACCAGCAGAATCCCATGCGGCTGATGCACCAACCGGTCGAATGCGGCGAGCGTGGGAACGCTCATTCCCAGCGACTGGAGATCGAGCCGTCCCGCTTCCTTATCGAGCAGCCGCAACACCACGCGTTCACCATGGCCAGTGGGTAGCGTGGAGACGCGCACATCGACGGCACGCCCCCCGATTCGAAGCGCGATGCGACCGTCCTGGGGCAGGCGCTTTTCGGCGATATCCAACTGCGCCATGATCTTGACCCGAGAGACGATCGCCGCATGCAATTCGCGGCGCGGCCGGGCGATGTCACGAAGCGTGCCGTCGACCCGGAACCGCACAACCGAGGCGCTCTCAAACGCCTCGAAATGAATATCGGATGCACCGTCCCGGCTCGCCTGCGTGAGAAGCGCATTGATCATCCGGATGATGGGCGCATCATCTTCGGACTCGAGCAGGTCTTCGATACGCGGAATGTCCTGCATGAGCTGCGAAAGATCGAGATCGCTTTCGACCTCATCGACCACTTGAGCAGCCGACCCTTCGCGCTGCGCGTAGGCACGCGTGATCGCGAGATCGAGTTCATCCGCAGGCTTTCTGACCGACACCAGACGCAGGGGCACGGTGCGCGACAGCTCGGCCACAGCGCGTAATGGCGTGCGCTCGCCAATCCAGATTTCGAGCGCCTCGGGGCTCGCCGCGGCAACCAGAATCTGATTGGCCCGAGCGAAGGCGTAGGGCACATAGCGTGAGGCTGGAACCGGTTGCATGGTCATAGGGCGGGCGAATCGGGCAGGCTCAGGGTGTGTCGACTCTGGGAAGAGCCGGTGCCGCGGGTGCCGGGGGAAAGAAGCTGAACCCGGGCTGCCTGACCGCAGCCGGCAGCCGAGGCTGACCCTCTGGCGCCTCGGGGCGAGCCGGTAGCGGCGTACCGTTCATGTCGGGCAAGCCGTTGCGGGAGGGCAACCGGACGTCATTGCGGATCGCACGAATGTAGTCGTAACGATTGGCCGACACCGCATTCGCCGCCTCCATGTCGCGCAGCACGACAGGGCGGAGAAACACCAGCAGGTTGTTCTTCACCCGCTTGCGGCTCTCATAACGGAACAATCCGCCCACAAGCGGCAGATCACCCAAGCCCGGAACCTTTGACTCGGAGCCTGAAAGCGTTTCCTCGATCAGTCCGCCGAGGACAATGATTTCACCATCATCAACCAGCACGTTCGATTCAATGGCCCGCCGATTGGTGATGATGCCCGACGCGTTGGTCCGATCAAGAACGCTCGAAACCTCCTGAAAGATCTGCAGGCGCACTGTGCCGGACTCCGAGATCTGGGGCCGTACCCGAAGCGTAGTGCCCACGTCGCGCCGCTCGATCGTCTGGAATGGATTGGCGGTGGCGGTGCCCGCACTGGCCAGACTGGTGAACTGCCCGGTAATGAACGGCACGTTCTGGCCGATCATGATGCGCGCTTCTTCGTTGTCGAGCGTGAGCAGATTGGGCGTCGCCAGAACATTGGCGGAGGCGTCCGATTCCAGCGCTCGGGCAAGAAGCCCCAGATTCAGTACCTGGGTCGTACCCAGCTGAGCGGTGCCGCGGACCACGCCAATGTTGAGACCGTTGGCGGTGGCGATCTGCTTGGGGTCGGCTGTAATCGTGGCGATATTGGTGCCGCCGGAACCGAAGTTGGTGCCGCCGAACCCGCGGGTCGATCCCTCAGGCGCCCCAAGGAACTGCCACTGGATCCCGAGTTCGGCTGCCTTATCGGCCTGCACTTCAACGATCAGGGATTCAATGAACACCTGGGCGCGGCGCGCATCAAGCTTGTCGATGACTGCGCGCAGGCTGCGGTAGATCGCATCGGGTGCGGTAATGATCAGCGCGTTGCTCGCCGGATCAGCGGTGATGATGGCCCCGCCCACACGGACGCTCGTGGCCCCCTGCTGCTGCCCGCCACTTGTTGACTGACCCATGGCGCCACCCAGCGGCGCGTTACTGCCCAGCGCGCCCTGGCCGGCCTGCGGCCCGCTCGCCAGGCTGGTTCCGCCAAGCGATGACTGCTGCCCCGCCGCCCCCGACAGGCTTTGTCCGAAGGTTGTGGAGCTTTGACCCGCGCCCTGCCCGCCGTCGCCCGCCAGGACGCCGCGCAGTGTTTGCGCGAGCTTCACCGCCTCTGCGTTTCTCAAATAGACGACATGAATGTTGCCCGGCTCGCTGCTTGCCACGTCAAGCCGGGCAATCAGGCCTCGCGCAAGCCTCATACGCTCAGGGCTGGAGGTGCGCACCAGCACCGAATTGAGACGAGCATCGGCAAACACGGTCACGCGCTGGGTCGGATCAGACTGCTGCTGCTGCGCGCCAGCGCGCGCGCTCTCATCGAGCATACGATTGACGGCCACTGCCACGTCAATGGCCAGCGCATGGACCATGGGGATGACTTCAACCTCATTGGCCACTGCGGTATCGATCGATTCAATGATCGCCGCGAGCCGGGCGATGTTGGACGCGTAGTCGGTGACCACCAGCGAGTTATTGCCGGGATAGGCGATGACCGAATTGTTGGGTGTGATGAGCGGACGCAGCACCGGCACCAGGTTGGCCGCGGTTTCGTGCTTCAGCCGGAACACCTGCGTGATCACCTGCTCGCCAACCGGGGCCGTTGCTGCCTCGGGCCCCCGAACCGCGGAGGCCAACACCTTGGCATCGGCCTCCGGCACGATTCGCCCGATGCCCCCAACGTCCACATAGGCGAATCCCAAGCCACGCAGCGCGATCCGGAACAGTTCGAACGCTTGCTGGCGCCCCACCGGCCGGGCGGTTTCCAGCGTAAGTTTGCCGCGCACCCGCGGATCGACCACCAGGTTTCGGCCGATCAGGTGGGCGAATGCATTGGCGATGGATTCGATCTCTGCATCGCGAAAATTGAGCACCACCTCATCGCCGCGCGGCGCAAGCGGTGGGGGTGCAGCAACCGCCCCGCCGGGGGCTGTTGCGGTGGCGGACTGCACCGGCGCGGCGGGCTGGGCGCTGGCCGCAAGCGGGACCAGCGTAGCGGCCATGGCGAGTCCCCAGGCAGCGACGCTGGCAGCAAGCGGAGCCAGCACGCTGACCGCGGCGATGCATTCTGCGAGCCTGGGGTGGGTACGAATGATCCTGCGCATGAGACTGTTGTTCATGACCCTACTCTGATAATCGTCTGTTCACCATCGCGTGTCCCGACCAGTCCGAGCAGACCCCGCAACCGGGTATCGTCCGCCTGGGCCGGCTGGGCGCGCGCCACGAACGAAAAGCCGCGAGCACTGGCTGTCCCCTGACCCGTAAGCGTCAGGGCCCCATCAAGTGTCTGCATCCCGATCGCGGCCCGAGAGCCTTGACCCTGGATCTCGATCCGGTAATTGCCCAGCGGCCGAACCGCGCTCAAGGCGGACGCAACATTTCGCAGTTCGATCGTGAGGCCGCCTTCAAACCGCTGCGGCCCCAGCATGATGTTGGACCATGACAGCATGACGGCACCGGCAGGGCGCACGGTATTCCAGGGCGATCCCAGGGCCCCCAGTTCGATTCGGGGAAGTTCCAGCCGTCCGTTACCCAGGCGCAGTTCGCGCCAGTTTCCCTGGAGCGCCACGGGCTGGGTCATGCCGTCAACTTTCAGCGTTGCCTCGATCAGGCCCAGAAACAGTGGCGCGGGCGCAAGCTGCCAATGAATCCGGCCGGGCAAGGCGACGCCCGCGAGCGAGCGCCTCGACTGGGCCGACTCACCCGTGTCAACCCAGACCAGACGGCCACTCCCCTGCCAAACGGTACCGGTGGCTTCGGCGAGTCTCAGTCTGCCACCCGTCAGGCTCGCGGCAAGCGCATCAAGCCAGGTTGCGGGCGCGGTGGTGAAGATCACACCCAGCGCGACCAGTAGCGACACCAACGCCGTGACGGCTGTACCGATGATCGTTCGGGCCGTCATCGCCGATCCCCCCCCGGCAGTTCCAGAACCATGCGTACGCTCACCAGCCCGGGATCGGCATCTCGCGTCACCGTCAGATCGGCCACCCGCAAACGGGTCTCGCGAAGCGCTGAATCCAACCAGCCGAGCCAGGTTGCGAAGGGCACACTGCGCAGGCGCAGGTCGATGAGCGATTCGGTTGCCTGAATCTGCTGCAAGCCCGGTCGTAGTCCGGCGGAATCAAGGGATTGCTCGAGCCGAACCCGTACCGATTGAAGCGACGGACGGGGCGATGCGGCAGCCGCCGAGCTGAGGCGGCGCGCCTCGGCGACCATCAGGTCGGCCTCGGCAACTTGCGCGCGCAGCGCAGGCAGTCGCGCCTGGACCGCTTCGCGACCTTTCCACGCGGGTTCAATCAGGAGCAGATAGACCAGTGCACAGGCTGCCGCCACCACGGCACCCACCATCAGCCGACGTTCCCTGGAGGAAAGCTGCCGCCACCGCTGAAGCAGATGTTCCATCGCCGGGCGCCCTCAGC
>JAGWXN010000092.1 GCA_018969885.1 Betaproteobacteria bacterium
GACGCCGGCTTTGATCAGGTCAGTCAGACCGTTCGTCAGCATCTGAACAAGGATCTTCAATGGGCACGCGACGAAACCCACCGGCAGCTGATCGATGAGCGCGTGAGCGATCTGCTCGCGCGACCGCTCTCGGCTGACACCGCCGTGCAGCTCGCGCTCCTCAACCATCGCGGACTTCAGGCCGCCTTTGACGAACTCGGAATCGCCGAGGCCGACCGGGTGCGCGCGCTCAGTCTGCCCAACCCCGGTATCAGTATCGGTCGTACCCAGCGGGGTGCTGAGATCGAGAGCGGACTTGCACTTCACTTCAATCTGGCACGACTGCTCGCACTGCCGCTCGTGGCCGAGGTCGAATCGCGGCGGATCGCGCAGCTACAGGCGGACACCGCCCTTCGTGCGATCACCCATGCGACCGAGGTTCGCAGAGCCTGGGTTCTGGCGGTTGCCTCAACCGAGTCGGTTCGCTATGCGCGGCAGGTGATGGAGGCGGCGGCAGTGAGCGCGGAGCTCGCGCGCCGGATGGCCGCTGCCGGCAACTTCAACAAGCTCCAGCACGCCCGCGAGCAGTCATTTCAGGCCGATGCCACGCTCAATCTCGCGCGCGCTGAACAGGCGCAGAAAGCGAGCCGCGAGCGGCTCACGCGACTGCTTGGACTCTGGGGCGCGCAGACCACTTATCGTCTGCCCGAGCGCCTGCCCGACCTGCCCACCGCGCTTGAGGAGCGAACGGCGCTCGAATCGCTTGCCATCGCACAGCGGCTGGATGTGCAGGGCGCGCGACTTGCCGCCGAGCGCACGGCAAGCGCATTGGGCCTCACGCGCGCCACCCGCTTCATCAACGTCCTCGAGATCGGCGCAGAGCGTGAGCGTTCCAACGAAGCCCCGGTTAAAACCGGGTGGGAGATCAGCCTCGAGTTACCGGTCTTTGACAGCGGTCATGCGCGCGTCGCGCGTGCCGAGTCTGTCTATCGTCAGGCACTCAATCGGGCGGCCGATGTCGCCATTAATGCCCGTTCGGAAGTTCGCGAAGCCTGGTCGACCCGCCAGAGCACCTGGGAGATGGCCCGCTACCACCGGGAGCAGATCGTGCCGCTTCGGCAGCGGATCGCCGAGGAGAACCTGCTGCGCTACAACGGCATGCTGATCGGTGTGTTCGAGTTACTGGCCGATGCGCGCGCCCAGATCGCAAGCGTGAACGCCGCGATTGATGCCCTGCGCGATTTCTGGCTGGCGCAGTCCGAACTGGACATGGCGCTGATCGGCAAACCGGTGGCGACACTTCCCCTCGCGCCCGCACTCGCCCGTCCCGATAGCGCACCGGCCCACGCCAATCCGCACTGACCCAAGCACCAGACTGCAACCTGCCAAGGACAGCTTCAACATGGTCACACGACGAAAATTTTTAGGTGGTGCATCGATCGCTGGCGCAGCCGTCAGCGCTGCGACCGTCAGCCGCGTCGCGCTTGCCGCTCTCCCCGAACCAGTGATGCAGACTCGCGCCGTGACGCAACCGCCACTCGACCCACCCAATGGACGGCCCTATCGACCGGTCGTCACCCTGAACGGCTGGACGCTACCCTGGCGCATGCGCGACGGGGTGAAGGAATTTCATCTGATCGCCGAGCCCGTGGTGCGCGAGATGGCGCCGGGCTTTCGCGCCCATCTGTGGGGCTACAACGGTCAGAGTCCGGGGCCCACGATCGAGGTGGTTGAAGGCGACCGGGTTCGAATCTTTGTTACCAACCGGCTGGGCGAATTCACCAGTATCCACTGGCATGGTCAGCGACTGCCGAACGGCATGGACGGTGTCACAGGCCTCAATCAGCCCGGCATTCCACCGGGCAAGACCTTTGTGTATGAATTCGAGGCCCGCCGCCCAGGCACCTTCATGTATCACCCGCATGCCGACGAAATGGTTCAGATGGCGATGGGCATGATGGGGTTCTGGGTCACGCATCCTAAGGAACGACATCCGCTGATCGCTGAGGTCGACCGCGATTACTGTTTTCTGCTGGGTGCCTATGACATCGACCCCGGGAGCTACACCCCCCGCGTGATGACCATGCTCGACTTCAACCTGTGGGCCTGGAACAGCCGTATCTTTCCGGGCATTGATCCGCTGGTAGCGCGACAGGGCGAGCGAGTGCGACTACGGGTGGGCAATCTCACCATGACCAACCACCCCATCCATCTGCACGGACATGAGTTTGTGGTGACGGGTACCGACGGCGGCCCTGCGCCGCTCGCGGCGCGTCAACCTGAAGTCACGGTCGATATCGCGGTGGGCCAGATGCGTCAGATGGAATTCATTGCTGACGAAGAAGGCGATTGGGCGTTTCACTGCCACAAGAGCCATCACACCATGAATGCAATGGGCCACGGCGTCCCCACCATGATCGGCGTCGACCACCGCGGCGTGGCGGGTCGGATCATGCGGCTCATCCCCGACTACATGGTGATGGGCGAGCGCGGCATGAAAGACATGACGGAGATGGACATGGCACTGCCCGACAACACCGCCCCGATGATGGCGGGCCAGGGTCCGTTCGGCGCGCTTGGCATGGGCGGCATGTTCAGCGTGCTGAAGGTTCGCCGCGACCAGCCCGCGGGGGATTATCGCGACCCGGGCTGGTTCAAGCATCCGCCCGGATCGGTGGCCTACGAGTTCACCGGTGAACTTCCCGAGATCAATCGCCGCGGGGCCGCACCCTCGCCCGCGGGGGGCGTGGATGTCCAGGTGAAAAAACCTGGCGGCACGCGCAACCACCAGCACTGACCCCTTACCCAAACCTCAATCAGGAATCGCCATGAAATCTTCCCTGATCATCGCAGCGACCTACCTCAAGACGGGCCGCACGGCCGGCCACACCACCACCCGTACGCTCTGCCTTGCGTTCTGCCTCACCCTCGGCCTCACGCTTGGCAGCCACGCCATCGCCCAGCATACCGGCCATGGCCATCACGGACATTCCAGCCCGGCCACGTCAGCACCCGGTGCCACCGCCGGCACCCAGACAGCGGCGACCGGCACGCAGGAGTCTGAATGGGTTGACGGCGAGGTTCGCCGCCTCGATCGCGAACAGGGCCGTGTGACGCTACGCCATGGCGATATCCGCAGCCTGGACATGCCCCCGATGACGATGGTGTTCCAGGTGTCCGACACCCGGCTGATCGACTCGCTCGCACCCGGCGATATGGTGCGATTTCGCGTGATCGCGGAAGGGTCTCGCTACCGGATCACCGAGCTTGAAAAACGTTAGGCTGCGAGCACTAACGCGTCGTGGCGGTCAGAATCGAAAGCCCGCAGCGAACCGGGTCTGATCACTGGTCGTGAAATTCACATTCTGCTCGCGCCCGATCCGCGCGAACAGGTTGCCGTGGTCGTACGTGACCGTGAGGCCTTTACCAGGCGTGCCAGGCAGACCCGCCTCCAGGCTCCCGGTCTTGTGCACAAAATCGATCGTGATGCGCTGTTCTTTGGTGAACCGGTCGCGCCAGACCAGATGCGTGACTTTCTGGCCGGTGCCCAGTCGGTCATCGGCGACAGTGAAGAGCGACAGCACACCGGTTTTGCGAACGCGGACCCCGGCACCGAGCACCACCGAATCATTGGGATCGAAACTGAGGTTGTAATAGGGCTTCAGGTTGGTACGCCCGACCCCCACGATTGCCCATGCTGTATCGGACCCCAGCTGCCCGGTGATTGCACCGCCCACAAAGCCGTGCGTAGCCGCCTGAAGCGATGGAATCACTTGTCCGAAGGGCAGCTTGAAGGTGTATTCGTAACCGGCCCGGGTCTGCGCGAACTGCCCGCCGCGTTGATAGTGGCCAACCCATGTGGTGTGCTCGCCGAGATTGCCGCGCAGGTTCTGGTCGGTAGCAAGCGGCGTGTCACGCTCGGCATACACCGCCGACGTGAACTTGAAGGCCCAGGCTTCCGACTCGGAGGCCTGTACCGGCGTGCCAGCGACCATCAGGGCGAACCCGGACAGCGCCGCTGCCTTGCCCCGTGCGTAAAGGGCATCCATCCGGGCCATGACTTACGCTCCCGGGCGGGCAAATCCCGCCACCTGCTCATAGCGCGCGGCGATCTGCCGCAGATCTTCCTGGCTGATCAGATCATCGATATGGTTGAACGGCTTGCCGCCCGATAGTTCGTCGGCCTTCATGATGATGAAATCAGGCGGCTGGCTGCGGTTGGTGGTGACCACTCGACCCGTGGCCTCGCGGCGAGCAGCCTCGTAGTCGTCAAAGGCCTTGATCGGATCGGAGGCGGCCGCCAGGGCCTCCGACAGCGTGCGCGCGTCGATCAGCGATTGTGCAGAGCCATTCGATCCCCGGGGATACATGGGATGCGCGGCATCGCCCATCAGCGTGATACGGCCGTCCCGCCAGAACGGCAGCGGATCGCGATCGACCATCGGGTATTGCAGCATCTGGATTGATGCGCGCAGCAGCGCAGGCACATCGAGCCAGTCAAACCGCCAGTCTTCGAAGACCGGCATGAAATCGGCCAGATCAGCCCGGGTGTTCCAGTCATTCATGGGCGCGTCATCGCGCTGGATCTCGGCCACCCAGTTGACGAGCTGCCGCCCCTGGTCGTCGTATTGTCCAACGATCGGGTAGATCACCATTTTCCCCGTGGCAATCGTGCCGATTCGCAGATACGAGCGGCCGGTGAGAATAGGATCAAAAACGCTCACGCCGCGCCAGGTGTTAATACCTGCGAAGCAGAGCTTATCCGCCGGATGCATTTGCGCGCGCACCGCAGAATTGACCCCGTCACAGGCCACCGCAATATCGGCCTGCACGTGTTCGGTCGCACCGTCCGCACGAACAAATTCCAGCGTGATCGCGGAGGCGCTCTGAGAATAGCCCCGACACCGCATGCCGGTCCGGATCGCCTCAGGGCCCAACCGCTCACGCGCGAGCGCGAGGAGCGTCGAATGCAGACGGGCGCGATGCACGCCCAGCTCGGGAAACGCGTGCCCCGCATGGCGGCCGCGGAGCTCTCGGTAAATGAACTGCCCGTAGCGATTAAAGAAAACGCTTTCGAGATTTTCGATGCCCAATGGCTCGAGCCGCTCGAGCGCGCCCAGGGCAGCGAGCTCGCGGCAGGCGTGCGGCAGCAGCGTGATACCCACGCCCACTTCGCGGAACTCGGGCGCGGCGTCATAGACGGTTGGGCGCAGTCCGTGCCGGTGCAGGCCCAGCGCGAACGCGAGCCCCGCGATTCCCCCACCCACAATGGCGATATTCATACTGCGCTCTTCAGTCGGCGGTGATGCGTTGAGTCTGAATCAGACTGGCCCAGCGTTCGGAGTCGGTCCGCACCAGTTGCTGATATTCCTTGAGGCTGACAGGCGCCGCGTCCATGCCTTGTGTGCCGAACGCCCGCGCCGCTTCGGCACTTCCGAGCAGCTGATTGATTTCGCGGTGCAAACGCTCCACCAGATCCGGGGCCATCCCCTTCGGTCCGAAGAAGCCGTACCACATGGCGACATTCACATCGCCCGCGCCCGCTTCCTTCAGCGTCGGCACCTCCGGCAGCAGCGGGTGTCGAGCCGTGCCGCCCAGACCCAGCACGACCAGGCGCCCAGCGCGAATCAGGGGCAGCGCCACATGGATGGGCATGAACATGGTGTCGACGTGTCCACCCACCATGTCCTGCACAGCGGGGGCCGTACCGCGATAAGCGATGTGCGTGATGAAGACATTGTTGACGCTCTTGAGCATCTCCATCGACATGTGATGCGGGGTTCCTGCGCCCGGTGACGCATAGTTGAGTGAACCGGGCTTCGCGCGGGCGGCGGCCAGCAAGTCGGCTGCGGTCTTGAAGCCCGTGCGCGGATGCGTCACCAGCAGCAACTGCCCCCAGGCAGCAAGCGCAATGGGCGTGAAGTCGGCAAGCGGATCGAAGTTGAGTTTCGGGTAGAGCGTACGAGCCATCACCAGCGTGTTGGCGCTCACCAGAATGGTGTTGCCATCGGGCGCGGCCTGGGCCACCTGCTCGGCGCCGATATTGCCGGAGGCCCCCGGACGGTTTTCCACGATCGCGGGCCGGCCCATCTTCTCGCCCAGGCCAGGGCCTATCGTGCGGGCGACCATATCCATCCCGGTCCCTTGGGTGAAGGGAACGATCAGGCGCATCACCTGCTGTGTGGACTGCGCGAACGCTAAACGTGGCAGCGTGGCCCCGGCGGCGAGCAGGGCAAGCGCGGAACGGCGTGAATTCATGACATGGGTCTCCAGCGGGCGCTTCAAGAACGGATCGCACACTCAGCCCGATCAGGCGGCTGGTGCAGTCACGAGAATTGTAGGGCCTCGTGAGGCAGACGCCAGTTCCAGGGACATTGCCGTAGACTCTTTCTGGGCTTTCCACACTGGACCACAGCGGGCGGCATCGGGCCCATCATTCAGAAGGCAAGTCCTTCCGAGACCAAGCCATTGAAGGAGCGGGTCCCATGTCCATGATCAGGCCCTCAGCAATCCGCATGAACCTTGCCACACTCCTGGTCGCGCTGTCTGTCGCGCTTCTCACGGGCTGCATCGCCCCGCCCGTGGCCACCCCGCCTGCCACCCCACCCGCAGCCGCCCCCGTATCGCCGAACACCGCAAAGCCAGTGGGCCTGCCCAACCCCGCTACCGTCGCCTGCATTCGCGCGGGGGGCGTTGCATCCACCGAACGCGGCGCCGACGGCGGCGAGCGCGGTCTCTGCCGCCTGCCCACCGGCCAGGTCTGCGATCAATGGGCCTTCTTTCGGGGCGAATGTGGATCCACCCCGGTTGACCGTCGCACGGGTTCGTGATCGGATCGAGCCTTCTCGAACGCAGCGCCTGATGGAGCCCCTACCGATGATCCCGACCCGAGAACTTGGCCGCAGCGGCCTGATGGCCGTACCGATTGCGTTTGGCGGCAATGTGTTTGGCTGGACAGCGGACGAAGCGCGATCGTTCGAGCTGCTCGATGCCTTTGTGGAGGGCGGGGGCAATCTGATCGATACCGCCGACAAATACTCCAGCTGGGTGCCGGGCAACCGCGGAGGCGAATCCGAGACCATCATCGGCCGCTGGCTCAAGCGGAGTGGCAAACGGAACCAGGTCCTGATCGCCACCAAGGCTGGGATGGACCTGGGTGGCGACCGCTCGGGGTTATCCCGGCGACATCTGATGCGCTCGGTCGATGAGTCGCTCGGCCGCTTGGGCATCGACTGCATCGATCTTTACCAGGCGCACATTGATGATGCGAACACCCCGATCGAGGAAACCCTCGGCGCCTACGCCGACATGATTCGCGCCGGCAAGATCCGCGCGATCGGGGCCTCGAACTACAGCGCCGAGCGGCTGGCGCTCGCACTCGATACCGCCAACCGACTCGGCCTCCCGAGGTTTCAGACGCTGCAGCCCGAATACAACCTGATGGTGCGGCAGCCCTTCGAGGCATCGCTGCAGGCGCTCTGCGTTCGCGAGCAGGTCTCGGTCATCCCCTATTACGCGCTCGCCTCGGGCTTTCTCACCGGAAAGTATCGTCAGGCGGCCGATGCATCGGGCCGCGCCCGCGGCGGCCGGGTAGCCACCTACCTCAACGAGCGCGGATTCCGGATCCTTGCCGCACTCGATACCGTCGCCGCTCAGCACCGCACCAGCCTGACCGCAGTGGCCCTGGCCTGGTTGCGCGATCGCGCCTCGGTGGCGGCACCGATTGCAAGCGCCACCTCCGCCGCCCAGCTGAACGATCTGTTCGCAAGTCTGCAGGTCGTGCTTGAAGAGCAGTCAAGGCAGCTCCTGGATGGGGCGAGCGCATGACACCGAGCCCAGTCGGCGGATTTCTGCTCTGGGTGCAGTTCGGTGCGCTCGCATTCCAGCTGCTCTTGAGCAAACTCGCACTCGACGCGGTGGAGGCGCCTGACTGGACCCTTGGCTGCATCGCGGCGGGCATCGCGCTGGGCGCCTGGGCGCTCGCAGCCAACCGGCCGGGCAATTTCAACCTCCGACCGGAGCCCAGGCAGGGCGGCATCCTGATCACCCACGGCCCCTATCGCTGGATCCGGCACCCGATGTACACCGGCTTGTTGCTGATCTCGGCTGGGCTGGGCGGCATCATCGACAGTTTTCATGGCTGGATGCTGTCGCTCACGCTGCTGGGTGCCCTCCTCGTTAAAGCAAGTTTTGAAGACCGCTGGATGACGAGTGCCCATCCGGAGCATGCTGCCTACCAGGCCCGCACCCGGGGATTCATCCCTTTCATTTACTGATAGAAAGCGCCGCCTGCAAACCCCCGAGCGTTGACAGCGCCCCATCGCTCGCGCGTTAATACCCCCCGCCTTAACGCCTGACCGCTTTTCCTCGAGGAGTCACAAATGTCCGTCCGAATGATTCCGGCCGTCGCGGCCGCCGCCGTATTCGTCAGCGCGAGTGCCGTCGCCCAGGTCAAATGGGATTTCCCGACGCCTTACGCCGACCGCGAAGTGCTCACCAAGAACACCGTTCAGTTCGCCGAGGATGTGCGACGGGCCACCAACGGGCAGCTGGTGATCACCATGCACACCGCGCAGTCGCTGATCAAGAACCCCGAGATCAAGCGCGCGGTCCAGACCGGTCAGGTGCAAATCGGTGAGATCTTCAAGCCCAACATGGGACCGGAAGATCCCGTGTTCGAACTTGATGCCATCCCCTTCTTTGCTCCGGGCTACAAAGAAGCCCGCGCGCTCCTCGAAGTCTCGCGCGAGGCAATCTCGCAGCGGATGCTCAAGCAAGGCCTGCGCGTGCTCTACATGTGCCCCTGGCCCTCCCAGGCGTTTTATGCCAAGAAGCCGATCAACTCGCTCGCTGACCTGAAGGGCACCAAGATGCGCACCTACAACGCGCAGACGGCCCGCCTGGCGCAGCTGATGGGCGCCATCCCCACCACGGTGCAGGCCACCGAGATTCCCCAGGCATTCACCTCGGGCATCATCGACACCATGTTTACTGCAGCCGGTACCGGCGTGACCACCAAGGCTTGGGACTACACGCGATATGTGTACGACACCCAGGCCTGGGTGCCGAAGAACATCGCGTTCGTCAACGAAAAGGCGTTCCAGGCGCTGTCCGAGCCGCTCAAGAAGGCGGTGCTCGAGCAGGCAGCCATTGCCGAGAAGCGCGGCTGGGACATGAGCGAAGCGGAAAACATCGCCGGACCGAAGCAGCTGGTGCAAAACGGTATGACGCTCGGCCCGATCACGCCGCAGTTTTCTGCCGAATTGAAGAAAATCGGCGAGCAAATGCTTGAAGACTGGCTGAAGAAGGCGGGTCCGGAAGGCAAGAAGATCACCGACGCCTACTACGCGCGAATCAAGTAACGCGAAACGTTTCTCCACAGCGCGATCGGGAGACGGCCGCCCGCCAGGCGGCCGTTTCACTTGCCGAATCGCGTCACTGGCACCGCGCGCCAAATCCCCTCTCCCGTTCCTGGACCGCCCCCATGAGACAGACCCTGGATTCGCTATACCGGCTGAGCGGACTTCTTTCAGCTTTTTTTCTTCTCATGATTGCGGTACTCGTTACCGCACAAATCGTCGGGCGGCTGTTTGACGTACTGGTTCCTTCGGCAGACGACTTTGCGCGGCTGTCGATGGCCGCGTCCTCGTTTCTGGGCTTGGCTTGGGCGCTCCGCCGCGGCGCCCATATCCGTGTGGCGCTGCTGGTCGAAAAACTGCCCCCCCCGAAACGACGCATTGCGGAACTGATCTGCCTTGCGCTGGGCACCGCGCTCACCGGCTACTTCGCCTGGTACGCCGTCGACATGGTCATCGACGGCATCGTGTTTCCCGAATACACCATCGGCCTGATCCCAATTCCGAAATGGATTCCGCAGATCGCCATGGCCACTGGTGCGATCGTGCTGTTCATCGCCTTCCTCGACGACCTAGTGGTCGTTACACGCGGCGGCACGCCGTCCTACCAACAGGCGGCCGAGGGCGATGACGCAGATCGCCACGCCGCCCACGAGTGAGCGGCAGCCATGGAACAAACCCTCGCTATTTCAGTTCTGCTGCTCGCCGTCTTCGTCCTGCTGTCAGCAGGCGTCTGGATCGCGCTGTCGCTGGTGATGGTCGGTGTGATCGGTATCGCACTCTTCTCAAGCCGCCCGGTGGGCCAGTTGCTTGCCACCACGGTCTGGGGCCAGAGCTCGGAATGGGCGCTCACCGCACTACCCCTTTTCATCTGGATGGGCGAGATCCTGTTTCGTACCCGGCTGTCCGACGACATGTTCACCGGCATCGCACCCTGGATGCGCAGGCTTCCCGGGCGCCTGCTCCATGTCAACGTGATCGGCTCTGGGATTTTTGCTGCCGTGTCGGGGTCATCAACCGCGACCGCTGTCACGATCGGCCGGATGACCATCCCCGAGCTCACCCGGCGCGGCTATGACGAGAAGGTGATCCTGGGCTCGCTCGCCGGGGCGGGCACCCTCGGCATCATGATTCCGCCCTCCATCATGATGATTGTCTACGGTGTGGCGGCTGATGTCTCGATCGCTCGGCTGTTTATCGCAGGCATCGTCCCGGGCATTCTGTTAATCGGCCTGTTCATGCTCTGCATCATGATCCACGCCTGGACCCGTCCGGGTGCCATCCCGCCCCCCGACCCGCCCATGACGTTGGGTGAGAAGCTCTATGCTTCGCGCCGCCTGATTCCGATCGTGCTGCTGATCGTACTGGTCATCGGTTCCATTTATGTCGGGCTGGCGACCGCGACCGAAGCCGCTGCCGTAGGCGTAGTGGGTTCGCTTATTCTCGCGGCCTCCACCGGGACGCTGACCCGGCAAAGCCTCACCGATAGCCTGCTGCGCGCCACCGAGACCTCCTGCATGCTGGCC
>JAGWXN010000093.1 GCA_018969885.1 Betaproteobacteria bacterium
GATGGAATGAGGGCGGGATCGTCGACATGAGCAAACCGCGCAACGTGCTGTTCATCATGGCGGACCAGCTTCGCTGGGACTACCTCTCCTGCTACGGGCGATCGCCCGTGCACACGCCCAATATCGACCGCATCGCGGCGCGCGGCGTGCGGTTCGACCGGGCCTACTGCAGTTCGCCGGTTTGCGGCCCCTCGCGCATGTCGTTCTATACGGGCCGAACGGCCTTCAGCCATGGCGCCAGCTGGAATTTTGTGCCGCTGCCGGTTGATGAGCGTACGCTGGGTGACTATCTCAAGCCCACCGGTGCCCGGGTGGCGCTGGTTGGCAAGACCCACATGGTGCCGGACATCGAGGGGTTGAAACGTCTGGGCGTGGATCCCGGTACCGATCTGGGCGTGCACCTTGCGCAGTGCGGCTTCGAGCCCTACGAACGCGATGACGGCGTCCATACGGCGGTCAAAGCGAACCCCGATCTTCGCTATAACCGTTATCTGCGCGACCTTGGCTACGCGGGCGACAATCCCTGGCACGACCATGCCAACTCGGCACTTGGCGAAGACGGCAGCATCCTGTCTGGCTGGTCGCTCCGTCATGCGAATCGTCCGGCCCGAGTCGCCGAGCCGCACTCCGAAACAGCCTACATGACCGACCGCGCGCTGCAGTTCATTCGCGAGACGGGCGATCGGCCCTGGGTGCTGCATCTGTCCTACATCAAGCCCCATTGGCCGCTGATGGCGCCAGCGCCCTACCACGCGCTCTATGGCCGCGACGACGTGCCGCCGCCGGTCCGAAGCACTGCCGAACGCGAGCGGCCGCATCCCGTGCTTCACGCTTTCATGGACATGGAATGCTCTCGCACCTACTCTGATGATGAAAAGCGCGCGGTGGCGGTGCCTACCTACATGGGCCTGATCAAGCAACTCGATGATCACATTGGCCGACTGCTGCGCGAGCTTGAGGCGAACGGCCGGCTCGAGGACACCGCCATCATCTTCACCAGTGATCATGGTGACTATCTCGGTGACCATTGGCTGGGTGAGAAGGAGCTTTTTCATGACGCGAGTGCGCGCATTCCGCTCATCATCAGTGACCCGGATCCGTCTGCCGATACCTGTCGCGGCACGGTTGACCCGAGGTTGGTCGAGGCGATCGATGTGGTGCCCACGATTCTTGACTGGATGGGGGTCGCAGATCCCGGTCAGCGGCTGGAAGGGCGCTCGCTGATGGCGGGGCTGCGCGGCGAGGTTGGCCCCTGGCGCGAATGTGCGTTCAGCGAAATCGACTATGCGTTTTACCGGTCGCGGCTCACGCTGGGCGTGGCGCCCAGCGCCGCGCGCGCCTGGATGGTCCGCAGCGATCGCTGGAAATATGTTCACTACAAGGGCTTTGCGCCCCAGCTTTTTGATCTGCATGACGATCCTGACGAACTGATCGACCTGGGCGATGCGCATGGCCTGGCCGCGGTTCGGGCTGACATGCAGGCGATGCTGCTCGATCGCCTGACCGATCGGCGAAGCCGCGTATCCATGTCGGATGCGGTGGTTGCTGAGCGCACTGATGGCAGCACGCGGGCAGGGGTGATCATCGGGAAGTGGTGATGGGCACTTGCTGCCGACCGACAGGCGTGCCTCTGGGCGAAACGCGAACGGTGCAGGCCATGGCTTTTGGGCTTACATTCGGGGTCATCGCAATTTGAATTCCCAAAGCGGAGGGCGCAGACCATGACGGCATGGGTGGTGGTTGAAAACGAAAAGCCATTGCAGCGCATGGCGCAGACGCCGCTTCAGCCGGTGGGAACCGAGGTGGTGGTTCGCGTCACCCATGCTGGAATCTGTCACTCGGATCTTCACTTCTGGCACGGCACCTATGATCTGGGCGGTGGGCGAACGCTCCGCCTCACCGACCGCGGGGTGAAACTGCCGCGTGCCATGGGGCACGAGGTGGTTGGACGGGTGGTCCGGATGGGGCCTGATGCAAGTGGGGTCGCGGTTGGCGATCTGCGCATCGTCTATCCCTGGCTGGGTTGCGGTCGCTGTGATCGATGCCTGGGGGGCGAAGATAATCTCTGCAACACGCCCAACTCCATTGGCGTGATGCAGGATGGCGGCTATGGCGACGAGGTCAAGGTGCCCCATCCGCGTTATCTGGTGGACGCCAACGGGGTAGACCCGGCTTACGCGGCCACGCTCGCCTGCTCCGGTATCACGGTCTACTCGGCCATCCGGAAGATTCAGCCGATCGCCCCCGATGATCCCGTGGTCCTGATCGGTGCGGGCGGGCTGGGCCTGCAGGCGATCGCGATGCTGAACGCATTGGGTCACCGCAATATTGTGTCGGTGGATCTGGCAGCTGATAAACGCGCCGCCGCGCTTGAGGTGGGCGCCCGCGCTGCAGTCGATGGCGCAGGCGACCCGACCGAGGTCACGGCCCGAATTCTGGCGGCGACTGGTGGCCTGGTGAAGGCGGTAATCGATTTCCACAACAGTGGCAATACGGCGACTGTTGGTGTCGAATGCCTGGCCAAATCCGGCAGGCTGGTGTTGGTCGGTCTTGGCGGCGGCCAGCTTGAATTGTCGCTTGCGGGATTCATCTTCCGGCCCCGATCTGTCATTGGTACGGCGACTGGCACGCCCCAGGACCTGCGCGATGTGGTGGCGCTTGCGCGTGAGGGTAAATTGCGCCCCATCCCGGTATCGGTGCGGCCGCGCTCGCAGGCCAATGAAGCGCTTGCCGAACTCGCGCGGGGACAGGTCCGTGGCCGTATTGTTCTCACCCCCGATGACTGATTCTTCAGGGGCGGACTCCCGCTCGCCTGCAATCGACGTGATCGTGGTGGGGGCCGGCTTCGCTGGCCTCTATCTGCTTCACCGCCTGCGAGCGATGGGTCTGCGCTGCCAGGTCATCGAGGCGGGTGACGATGTCGGCGGTACCTGGTATTGGAACCGCTACCCGGGCGCGCGCTGCGACGTTGAAAGCATCGAGTACTCGTATTCGTTTTCGCCGCAACTTGAACAGGAATGGGTGTGGCGTGAGCGATTTGCGGCGCAGCCTGACATCCTCCGCTACCTGCGGCATGTGGCTGAGCGCTTTGATCTGCGTCGCGACATCCGCTTGTCAACCCGGGTGACCGCGGCTGTGTTTCAGCGCGAGAGGCGTATCTGGCGGGTGAGTACCGATCGAGGCGATGCTATTGAAGCGCGTTGGGTCGTGATGGCGACCGGATGCTTATCGGTTGCCCGGCGTCCGGACATTCCGGGGCGAGACACCTTCGCCGGTCCGTCCTATCATTCGGGTAACTGGCCCCATGAGCCCGTCGATTTTTCCGGTAAGGCGGTTGGTGTCATCGGCACCGGCTCCACCGCCATCCAGCTGATTCCCGAGCTCGCGCATCAGGCTCGGCGACTGATTGTTTTCCAGCGCACGCCCAACTTCAGCCTGCCTGCGCACAACCGGCCGCTCACCGATCAGGAACAGGCCACCGCGAAAGCGCATTACCGAGCCATTCGCGAAAAAGCCAAACGGTCATCAGCCGGCGTGGCCTATTTCCCGGTGCCGACTCACGGCGCGCTCGAGGTCCCCGCCGATGAGCGTGAGCGGCTGCTTGAGGCGGCCTGGCAGCGAGGCGGCACCGGAATCGGGCGCACGTTCAACGACACAATGATCCGCCCGGAATCGAATCAGCTGATCGCTGACTTCGTTCGAAAAAAGATTCGCGAGAAGATTACCGACCCGGCCCTCGCCGAGAAGGTGTTGCCGTGGAATCATCCGATTGGTACCAAGCGGGTCTGCCTCGACAATGGCTATTTTGAGGCGCTCGGGCAGTCCCATGTCACGGTAGTCGATGCGCGCACTGAACCCATCGCGGCCATCGACGCTGCGGGTGTTCAAACGGCGTCCGCTCACTACCCCCTGGATGCCCTCGTGTTTGCCACAGGTTTCGACGCCATGACCGGTGCACTGCTCGCGATCGATATTCGAACCGACGATGGCATCACACTTCGCGAGCGCTGGTCGGGAGGGCCCGCCAGCTATCTCGGGCTCGCTGTATCGGGATTACCCAATCTGTTCATGGTGACCGGGCCTGGCAGTCCGTCGGTCCTCAGCAATGTGGTCGTATCCATTGAGCAGCATGTTGACTGGATCAGCGACTGCATCAACTGGATGCGTCGCCAGAACTTGAGCTGTATCGAGGCCACGGCGGGCGCCCAGCAAAGCTGGGTCGAGCATGTGAATGCGCTCGCCGACGCCACGCTGTTTCCGCAGGCACGCTCTTGGTACACTGGAGCAAACATTCCTGGCAAGCCCCGCGTCTTCATGCCCTACGTGGGCGGTGTGGCGGTCTATCGCGAAAAATGCGATGCGATCGCAGCCGCCGGCTATAAAGGGTTTGCGTGCTCGTGACGCCAACTGATTTCTGAAACCCAACCGCAGTCGCGGTTGCATGACAATACCAGCCGGAGGAGACCCCATGAGCGATCAAAACCACAACCACGGCGGCCGACGCGCAGCCTTTCGCACAATTGCTGGAGCAGGCGCAGCCGCAGGTATTCTGGGTGCACCCTATGTGCATGCGCAGCCCACCATTACCTGGAGGATGCAGGCGCTCTGGGACCCAGGCACCATGCCGCAAAAATTCGAGGAGCGATTTGTCGCGAGGGTGGCCGAGCTCACGGGCGGTCGATTCAAGCTCAACCTGTTCGCCGCCGGACAGATCGTGGGCGCCGCGCAGGCGTTTGACGCGGTTCGGGGCGGGGCGTTCGAACTCATGAAGACCTACGACGCCTATGAGGCGGGCAAGATCCCGGTGTTTGCGTTCACCGGGTCAGTTCCGTTCGGCTTCCCGGAGTCCGATCAATTCGAAGCCTGGTTCTATGAGCGCGGCGGCATTGATATTGCCCGTCAGGCTTATGCGCAGGCCGGGCTGCACTATATCGCGCCGTCGATTTACGGACAGGAGCCCATTCACAGCAAGGTCGCCATTCGCAAGATGGCCGACTTCGCGGGTAAGAAGGGACGGTTCGTCGGTCTTGCCTCGGCGGTCATGGCGGCCTATGGCGTGGCGGTCACGCCGCTCCCCACGGGCGAGGTGTATTCGGCGCTCGATAAAGGCGTGATTGACATTGCCGATCGTGGCGATCTCACGGCCAATTTCGAAGCCGGCCTGGCCGAAGTCGCCAAGTTCGTGATCCTTCCAGGCTTTCATCAGCCCACTTCGGCGACATCCTATGTCGCTAACCGCGCGGCGTGGGACAAGCTGCCGGCAGACTTCAAGGCTGCGCTCGCCGTGGCTGCCCGCGAAGTATCTGGGGCGCTGCGCCAACACCTGGTGGTTAGCGATGTCGCAGCGCTTGCCAAGTATCGGGCCAAAGGTGTGGAAATCATTCAACTCGCCGAGTCTGACGTGTTGGCTGCACGCCCCAAGGCGTTGACCGTTTGGCGCACCGCCACCAAAGGCGATGCGCTGGCGACCAAAGCGCTGGACAGCCAGATCACGCTGTTGAAGGAGCTGGGGCTGCTGGGGGCCTGACCGTCCGCGTGACGCACCGGTGGTGACTGTTGCAGTCGCCACCGGTGGCCGGTTCGCTCTCTTCGCTTGAGGCCGTCATGCCTTCTCTCGTGTCCGCGCTGGTCAATGCCATCACCCGGCTGAATCGGCTCGTGTTTGTCGCCACGGTCTGGCTCATGGCGCCCGTGGTGCCCATCATGATCTACGAGGTGATTGCGCGCTACCTGTTCGGCGCGCCAACCGTCTGGGCGATGGAACTGGTCGTACTGGTGTTCGGTCCGTATTTCCTCCTCGGTGGGCCTTATCTCCTCCATACGCAAAGTCACGTGGGACTGGACGTGCTGCGACAACGCCTATCGCCCGCCTGGAATCGAATCTTTGACCTGATCAACTATCCGGTGATCATGGCCTTCTGCGCCATCCTGCTGTGGTACAGCCTGCCCCCAGTCTGGAGCGCCGTGTCCTACGGTGAAACCAGTTTTTCTGCATGGAACCCACCGGTCTGGCCAGCCAAGCTTGCGGTGCCGCTGGCGGTTGGGCTCATGATGCTGCAGGCGCTGGCAGAATTTCTGCGCACGCTTTCCACGCGACCCTTGGCTGGGGAACCACCGGCGCAGGCCGATCAGACGTCCTCGCGTGAAGGACACACGCCAGGGGGACAGCCATGAGCTCTGGCGAAATCCTGGTATTGATGTTCGGAGCGCTCACGCTCTTCATGCTAACCGGGCTACCCATCGCCTTCGTGCTTGGAGGGCTGTCTTTACTGTTCACCGTCACCCTCTGGAATCCGGGTGCGGTGGTGGTGCTGGTCCTGCAGATTTTCGACACCATGAAGTCGGAGGCGCTGCTCGGTATCCCACTTTTCATTCTCATGGCCTGCCTGCTCCAGCGCTCGGGTGTGATTGAGGCGCTGTACCGTGCGATGGAACTCTGGTTCGGGCGAATGCGCGGCGGGTTGGCGATTGGCACCGTTGTGATCTGCGTGATGATGGCTGCGATGACCGGGGTGGTCGGTGCCGCCGTGACCGCCATGGGCATTCTGGCCTTACCCGAAATGCTCAAGCGCGGCTATTCAGCCCGACTCGCCCTGGGCACCATCTGCGCATCGGGGACCTTGGGCATTCTCATCCCCCCATCGGTACTCACCATTGTGTACGCCGTCACTGCCCAGATATCGATCGGGCAGATGCTGATCGCGGGCATCGTGCCGGGATTGTTGTTGGCGGCGCTTTACATTGTCTTTATTGCGATCGTTGGTGTTGTGAGGCCTGAACTGCTTCCGCTCGATGCCTCAAGTGTGGCGGCACCGCTCTCTGTTCGGCTGCGGGCCCTCAAGTCGCTCATCGTTCCCACCCTGCTCATCTTCATGGTGCTGGGCTCCATGTTCTTTGGCATTGCCACCCCCACCGAGTCGGCCGCGGTTGGTGTACTGGGCGCCTTTCTGGCGGCGCTGCGGGCGGGACGCGTCAACGTGTCGATGCTGAACGAATCGCTCACCGACACGTTGAAGGCAACGTCGATGATTCTCTGGATCACGATCGGCGCCAAAGCCTATGTGGCGATTTTCACGGGACTGGGTGGCGCTGACGCGCTGCTCACGTTCATTCGAGAGCTCCAGGTCGATCGCTGGCTGGTACTGGGGTCCATGCTCGCGCTGCTGGTTTTTCTGGGTACGGTGCTCGATGAGATCGGCATCATTTTGCTGACCGTTCCCGTCTTCCTCCCCATCGTCAAGGCGCTGGGCTTTGATGAATTATGGTTTGGGGTGTTGTTCGCGATCACCATTCAGACTGGCTACATCAGTCCGCCTTTTGGCTACACGCTGTTCTACATCAAAGGAACCCTACCACCGCACATCGGAATGGATCAGGTGTATCGGGGTATTGTTCCGTTTTTCCTCTTGCAGATTCTCGCGCTATTGATTGTGCTCGTCTGGCCCGAGCCCTTCACTTTCCTGCCACGCCTCATGATTCGTTAGCCCCTGTCTGCGCTCCTCCTGCCATGATCTCTTACAACATCGTCACCATTGACGGCGACGGCATCGGCCCCGAAGTGTGTCGCGCAGCAGTTCGTGTGCTGACCGAGGCCTGTGGCGCCGACCGTCTGCGCTTTATCGCTCACGAGGGCGGCGCCTCGCACTATGTTCGCAGTGGCCAGGTCCTGCCCCCTGACACCTTCGAAGCCTGCCGGAGCGCGCACGCCATCCTGCACGGTGCGGCGGGCCTGCCTGGCATCACCTATCCGGACGGCACCGAGGTGGGTAACGATCTGCACCTGCAGCTGCGCTTCAAGCTTGACCTCTACGCGAATGTCCGTCCAATCCGGCTGGTCCGTGGCGTGAAATCAACGCTCGCAGACTGGCAGCCCGGGCAGATCGACTACGTGATCATTCGTGAAAATACCGAAGGCCTCTATGCGAGCCGCGGCGCGGGCGTCAATCTGCGAAGCGAAGTGGTGACCGACACCCTGGTGATGACACGCAAAGGGATTGAGCGCGTTGCACGCTTTGCGTTTCAGCTTGCGAGAAAGCGATCCGGTTCTCCGCGCGATCAGCGCCGCCGCGTCACCGTGTGCGACAAGGCCAATATTTTGCGGAGCTATGCTTTTTTTCGCGCGGTCTGCACAGAGGTCGCCGAGCGATTTCCTGATGTAGAGATTGACTACGCCTACGCCGATGCCATCACGGTTCATATGCTCAAGCGCCCCGATTTTTATGACGTGATCGTGGCCGAAAACATGTTCGGCGACATCCTTTCAGATCTGGGCGCAGGCACCATTGGCGGGCTGGGCATGGCACCCTCGGCAGAACTGGGTGACGAGCGGGGACTGTTTCAGGGAGCGCATGGGTCGGCGCCGGATATCGCGGGCCAGGATGCAGCCAGTCCATTAGCCACGATTCTCTCGGGCGCCATGATGCTGCGGTGGCTGGGCGAGCAGCAGGCAGACGCAGCGCTTTCCGATGCGGCAAGCCGCATCGAGCGTGCGGTGGAATCGGTGCTGGCTGCGGGCGAGGTGGTGCCCGCTGACCAGGGCGGGCGTGCGCGATGCTCGGAAGTAACCGACGCCGTATGCCGTCAGCTCAGCTGACGCGCTGATCGGAGCCGGGACGCTGGAGCGGGTTTAGAACGCATCTCCGGGCACCCGCACAAAGCCCTCCATCAGCACCCGTGCACTGCGGCTCATGATGGCCTTTTTCACCACCCATTCACTGCCGTCGAGCGTGGCCTCAGCGCCCACCCGGAGGGTGCCCGAAGGATGCCCGAAGCGCACCGACTGACGCGGGCCGCCGCCCGCAGCCAGGTTGACCAGCGTGCCTGGAATGGCCGCTGCCGTGCCAATCGCGACCGCAGCCGTGCCCATCATCGCGTGATGAAGCTTGCCCATAGACAGCGCACGCACCAGCAGATCGATACTTTGCGCCTCCACAGCCTTGCCGCTGGACGCGGTGTAGGTTTTTGGGGGCGCAACGAACGCCACCTTGGGCGTGTGCTGGCGCCGCGCCGCTTCGCTCAGTTCACGGATCAGACCCATGCGAATCGCGCCGTGCGACCGGATGGTTTCGAACATGGCGAGAAGGGTGGCGTTGCCGTTGATGGCGTCCTGCAGTTCGGTGCCGGTGAGGCCGATCGAATCAGCGTTGATGAAGATTGTGGGAATCCCAGCATTGATCATGGTGGCCTTGAGCGTGCCCACGCCGGGCACCACCAGGTCATCAACCAGATTGCCGGTGGGGAACATGGCGCCCCCCGCGCCTTCTTCTTCAGCGGCCGGATCCATGAACTCGAGTTGTACCTCTGCGGCCGGGAACGTGACGCCGTCGAGCTCGAAATCGCCTGTTTCCTGAACCTGCCCGTCGGTGATGGGCACATGGGCGATGATGGTCTTCCCGATGTTCATCTGCCAGATGCGCACCACCGCTACGCCGTTTGCTGGAATGCGGGCGGGGTCAACCAGCCCGTTGGCGATCGAAAACGGGCCCACCGCCGCCGAGAGGTTCCCGCAGTTACCCGACCAATCGACGAAGGCGGCGTCAATCGATACCTGGCCAAAGAGGTAATCGATATCGTGATCGGGGCGGCTGCTTTTGGACAGGATCACCGTCTTGCTGGTGCTTGAGGTGGCGCCACCCATGCCGTCGATCTGCTTGCCATAGGGGTCGGGGCTGCCGATGACCCGCATCAGCAGACGATCACGCGCCGCGCCGGGGGACTGCGCTGCAGCGGGGAGATCAGCCAGGCGAAAGAACACGCCCTTACTGGTGCCGCCACGCATATAGGTGGCCGGAATGCGGATCTGGGGGGCGTGGGGCATCTTGCGGGTCCTTACACGGCGAGTGAAAGTCAGGCGGCCTGGCCGGCCTCTAGAAAATCTTGCGCGAAGCGTTGCAGCACGCCCCCCGCGTCGTAGATGGAGACCTCTTCGGCAGTATCGAGTCGACAGGTGACGGGTACCTGAATGGCATCGCCACTGCGGCGGCGGATGACCAGGGTGAGGGTTGCACGGGGGGTGCGTTCGCCGATCACGTCAAAGGTTTCGGTGCCATCAATGCCCAGTGTGACCCGTGTGGTTCCAGGTTGGAATTCCAGCGGCAGCACACCCATGCCAATCAGGTTGGTGCGGTGAATGCGCTCGAAACCCTCGGCAACGATCACCTCAACGCCCGCGAGTCGCACGCCCTTGGCCGCCCAGTCTCGTGAAGATCCCTGGCCGTAGTCGGCCCCAGCAATGATGATGAGAGGCTGACCGCGGTTCATGTAGGTTTCGATGGCTTCCCACATGCGCATCACGGTGCCCTCGGGCTCGACCCGCGCGAGCGACCCCTTCTTCACCTTACCGTCGACCACCGCCATCTCGTTAACGAGTGTGGGATTGGCGAAGGTTGCGCGGAGCGCGGTGAGGTGATCGCCCCGGTGGGTGGCATAGGAGTTGTAGTCTTCTTCGGGGAGCCCCATTTTCTTGAGGTATTCGCCTGCCGCGCTGTCGGGAAGAATGGCATTCGACGGTGACAAATGATCGGTGGTGATGTTGTCACCCAGCACGGCCAACGGTCGGAGCCCTTTTAGCGTGCGCTCGCCCGCGAGTGCGCCTTCCCAGTATGGTGGACGGCGAATGTAGGTGGACTGCGGCCGCCAGTTGTAAAGCGGCGAGACCTGCTGGCTGTCATCGCGGCGAATGTCGAACATTTGCGTATAGACCCGCCGGAACTGCTCGGGCTTGACCGCCGCGCGCATGACCGCGTCGATTTCCTCATCAGACGGCCAGAGATCTTTCAGACGGATGTCGCGGCCGTTGTGAACCGTGAACACGTCCTTTTCGATGTCAAAGCGGATGGTGCCGGC
>JAGWXN010000554.1 GCA_018969885.1 Betaproteobacteria bacterium
CAAAACCGCGATCACATCGTCCACCGAGTTCACCGGACGGGGATTGGTCGCGACGATGAGATCTTCCATCGCGTCCTTGGCCAGCGCGGCAAAATCGTCGCGGGCCACACCCACCTCCTGCAGGCGCCAGGGCAGCTCGAGATCCTTCACCAACTGCAGCACCGCCTCGCGGCCGGCGGCGGCGGCCTCAAGCAGATCCATCCCGGCGGTATCGACGCCCAGCGCGCGCGCGATGTCGGCCTGCCGCGGACTGACGTACATGCTGTTCCAGTTCATCACCGGGTACATCATCACGCAGGAGGTGATGCCATGCGGCACGTTGTTACGCGCGCCCAGCTGGTGGCCGATGCCGTGGGAGAGTCCGAGGTTGACGTTGGCCAGTCCGCACACCGACATCCACGCGGCGACGTGGGCGTGGGTGCGGGCATCGAGATCGCCCGGCCGGGCACGGCATTCGCGCAGGTAGCGCGCGAGCATGCTGAGCGCCTGGGTGGCCAGTGCGTCGGTGAACGGATGGGAGTTGGTCGAGCACAGCGATTCGATGCAGTGGTCGACCGCGCGCATACCGGTCGACAGCCACAGCCACAGCGGGGTGTCGAGCGTGAGTTCGGGGTCCAGCACCACCGCCCGCGCGGCGAGCTTGCGGTCGATGTAGAGATCCTTCACCTGCCGCTCGGTATCGGTGACGCCGGCGAAATGGGTGAATTCGCCACCCGACAGGGTGGTAGAGACCGCCATCATCGGCAGCGTCGGCCCCTTGATGGCGGGCACCTCGACCGATGAGGGATATTCAAACTTCACGCGGACGCGCTCAAAGTCTTCGGGCCGCCGAAAGTCTTCGGCGAGCGCCATCAACACCGCCTTGCCCGTGTCGTTGGGCGTGCCGCCGCCCAGCGACACGATGCCGTCTGCCCCCATTTCGCGGGCCTGCTCGGCCGCGCGCAGCACCGACTCGCGGTGGACGTGTTGAACGGTTTCGTGGAACACGCCCGCAATACGGCCGCCGGCAGCGTCCTTCACGCGCTCGACCAAATCCGTTTTGGTCGCGATCGTATTGCCCGTGATCAGCAGCGCGCGCCGGACGCCACTCGCTGTGAGCGACTCGCGCAAACCCGCTACCGATCCCGCGCCGTGGTGCACGGCCTCAATCGGCAACAGGGTAAAACACCCGAGCAGGGGCTTCTTGACGAGCATCGGCATGGGTTGATCCTTTGCGAGAGAAACAGGCGTAGCGAAATGGGCTCCATGGTCTGTCACAATCCGGCGCCCGACAAGGCATCGCGCCCGGGAATTTTTCCGCTTTTCGCCAAAGGTAGTGCATGTTTCAGGTTCCGCGTATTACGGCTAGCCCCGCAGAGATCAGGGCCGCGCTCGAAGTGGCCGACATTCCCGTTTTGCAGATGGTGCTCTTTCACCTGACCGGCGAGCGCCGCTGGCTGGAGCCACCCTTTACCCCGGTGCGCGACGTCAGCCAGTTTGCCGATGAGTCGGGCGGTCTGCCGCCAGTGGTCCAGCAGGTGGTTCGCGACGCTGCCTTCGAGGCGATCGCAGATTTTCATGCAGGCAGGCTCGACGCCCGGCCTCTGCCCGCGCACGAGGTGTTCGCCGACATGATGAGCGTGTGCGTCGGCGAACGCGTGCCGGTCGAATACGTGCCGATGATGCTGGAAGAAATGGGCCTCAAGGACCGCGACCCGGCGTGGACGGTGCCGGC
>JAGWXN010000555.1 GCA_018969885.1 Betaproteobacteria bacterium
TGGTCTATTTCGGGCTCCTGGCACCGGCTGCCACCCCTACGGCGCTTGTCGAGCGCCTGCATGCCGATGCCCGGACGGTGCTCGCCCTGCCGGAGGTGATGACCCAGCTTCGCAGCCTGGGTCAGGATCCTGTGGCGATGCCGCCCGAGGCGTTTGCGCGATACCTGCGAGACGAGATCATGACCTGGACCGAGCTGGTGGCGAAGACGGGTCTGAACATGGATTGAAACCCGGGCCGCTCTGCGGGTCGCGACATTCGTTTACCATCGACTCAACACTGTCTGTCGATAGGTTGCCCCTTGGACGCCTCCTCCCCAATCGAACGGCTGATTGCTGACCTGCGTCGCCATCTTCAGGGCCCAGACTCAATCTCGAGTCCAGCGCTCGCCGATCATCTTGAAGCCGAATTTGATGATTGCCTCCTGTCGGTCCTCCCGATCCCGCGGCGTCCGGGCTGGATCCGTGCCGATCTCGATCTGTTGAGCCTCGGACTGGCCGATCCGGAGTCTCGCAGGTAGTCGCTGGTTCTCCTTCACCGGATCAATCATGCAAGCGTCGCCCACCAGCCCTGGCGTGCGTGCATCGATGACGAGTCCACGCTGATTCTCACGGCATCGTTTCTCGCCGAGGCGGTGTTGTCAGCGGGCGTCCCGGCTTTCATCGACGAAGCCCTCCTCCAGGGCCGCCGATTGGTCGCCCTCTGGACATCGGGCCCTACGGCGTTGACCCTACCCGGCGCGGGCTCGGTGGCCTCGGCCGATCGGCCTGTTTGGCCTGCGTCCGAATCAATGTTGAGGGTTTGAGCATGAGTGAGTTTGGCAGCTGGCTGTCTTCAGTTCCCGGGTTACCGGCGGCTGCGGCTGACCCGTCGATCGCGCAGGCGGGCGTCGAGTTCGAGACCGAAGACGGTCTGGTCAGGATCGAGCCTTGTGGGCCCCACCCGCAGGTCCGACTTGGCTTTATGGTCGACGCGCTCGATCTGCGGGCCCCGTCGGGGGCGGGACTCGTGCTCGAACTGCACGAATTCAATGCGCAGGCGCGGTGGGCGCATGACGGCTGGGTGACGATCGACGAGGTCGATCAGCTCTGGCTGAATCTGATCTTGCCGATCGAGGACGTCAGAGCCTCGATGCTGGACCGTCTGCTGCGACAGGGCTTCGAGGTTGCGAACCGGATGGCGGGCCTGCTGCGAGAGGAGGCCACCGATGGGCGTCGAGCCCGATTGCAGGCCTTGATCGGAGGCCTTCAGCCATGAGCGGATTTTCGACCGGTGTACGGGGCGGTGTCGATGCGCATGCTCAGGCGCTCGGTGTGGCGCGGCTGCAGGCGCTGGAGCGGCAGCAAGCGGGCGACCTGTTGAACGGTCTTCGAGCCCATCTGGGAGACCGTGATGGCGTCTTGCGGATCCTGCATACCAGCAGCGACACCAAGGAGGTCAAGTTCAAGTCGGCCGGGTCGTTCAAGCGCGTCTTCATTTCGCCGGAGCGTCTGGGCAAGGCCGGCGAAGCCATTGAGCACCTGATGCGCCAGGCTGGCTACAGCGACGAGTCCATTGAGGCGTTCAGCGCGTATCGCGGAGCCCGGGGCAATCAGGGCGTCGAAGTGCGCCAGGTGCTCAAACACCTGAACCTTGGTCAACCGGTATCGGCTGCGACCCCGGAGCAGGCGCTCGATGCGGCTGGCGCCGATCGTGCTGGCGCGCGAGAGCTGGGTG
>JAGWXN010000094.1 GCA_018969885.1 Betaproteobacteria bacterium
CTGAAGCAAAAAGGCGTTGACGGTGAAATGTGGGCGGTTCACGGAGGCGGCTTTTATCACTCCAACAAATACATGGTGGCCCCGCGCTGGCTCCCCCTTCCGCAAAACCTTCACTGGTCGTTCTGGGAGAGTTATTCCACCTGGCTCACCGGCTTCGCGCTCTTTACGACCCTCTACCTGTTCAACGCCGGCACTTATCTGATCGACAAGAGCGTGTATGACTGGTCGCCGATGGCGGCGGGTGCCTCCGCGCTCGGCTTTCTGCTGGCGTTCTGGCTGATCTACGACGGCATCTGCCGGACCCTGGGCCAGCGCAAAAATGGCGACCTGATCGTGGGCGCTGCCGTGACGCTTTTCATCATCGTGGCATCGTGGCTCGCCTGCCAGCTGTTTTCGGGGCGCGCCGCGTTTCTTCTGGTGGGCGCAATGATCGCCACCGCCATGAGCGCCAATGTGTTTGTCTGGATCATTCCCGGTCAGAAAAAGGTGATCGCATCGCTTCGGGCGGGCGAAAAGCCCGATCCTGTTCATGGCTGGCGCGGCAAGCAGCGCAGCGTTCACAACACTTATTTCACGCTGCCCGTCATCATCGCCATGCTGTCCAACCACTATGGCTGGCTTTATCAGGGCGCGCACAACTGGATCGTACTGGTTCTCATGATGCTGGGCGGCGCCCTGATCCGCCACAGTTTTGCCGCGCGCCACAAGGCGCATGTTCAGGGTCGCCGCACGCCCTGGGAGCATGCAATCGTCGGCACCTTGGTGATTGTCGGCGTGATGGTAGGGCTCGCGCCACGCAAGGCCGCCGAAGCCGACGCAGCAAGCGCCACGCCGGCCACCTTCGCAGCGGTGCAGGCGATTGTGGCCGAGCGCTGCGTGGCTTGCCACAACGCGCAACTGCAAAGCAAGAACGTGGCGCTCCATACCCCGGCGCTGATTCGCCAGCATGCGCAGAGTGTCTATCAGCAGACTGCAGTGCTGAAGCTCATGCCCATGAACAACGCCACGCAGATCACTGACGCCGAACGCTCGGTCATTCGCCGCTGGTTTGAAGCTGGCGCCAAGGCCGAGTGACGCCATGTCCGTTTTTTCTCAAGCGAGCCGCAACCCATGGGACGACTGAGCACCCACGTTCTTGATACCGCGCACGGCTGCCCAGCTGCCGGCATGCGAGTAAGCCTGCAGCGTATTCATGCTGATGGTCGCGCCGATCCGGTGGCCAGCATCACCCTGAATGCCGACGGCCGAAACGATGGCGGGCCGCTGCTCGATGCCAACAGCATGGCTGTGGGTCGCTGGCGGCTCGTGTTCGAGGCAGGCGCCTATTTCAGGTCCCGCGGCGTCGCGCTACCCGATCCCCCATTTGTTGATCAGGTACAGATCGACTTCGGCATTGCGGATGTGGCGGGCCACTATCACGTTCCCCTGCTGGTGAGCCCCTGGAGTTGGAGCACCTACCGCGGATCCTGAAACGATGTCCAGCCCATTACGTACTCTGCCCCTCGCGGGCCTGAAGGTGGTGGAATTCACCCACATGGTGATGGGCCCGACCTGCGGCCTGGTACTGGCCGACCTGGGTGCGGAAGTCATCAAGGTGGAACCCATCGAGGGGGACCGGACCCGCACGCTGCTGGGCTCGGGCGCCGGGTTCTTCCCGATGTTCAACCGGAACAAGAAAAGCATCCGGATCAATCTCCAGCATCCCGAGGGGGCTGCCGCCGCGCGTGACCTCTGCCTCGCAGCCGACGTGGTGATTGAAAACTTCAAACCCGGGGCGATGGCGCGCTACGGGCTCGACTACGACAGCCTCGCCGCGCGCGAACCGCGGATCATTCACGTGAGCCTGAAGGGGTTCCTGCCAGGGCCGTACGAGCATCGCACCGCGCTCGATGAAGTGGTGCAGATGATGGGGGGACTTGCCTACATGACGGGGCGTCCCGGCGATCCGCTCCGCGCGGGCACCAGCGTGAACGACATCATGGGCGGCATGTTTGGGGCGATCGGGGTGATGGGCGCCCTCATTCAGCGCGGCATCAGCGGCCGGGGACAGTCGGTGCAGGCCTCGCTCTTTGAGAACAATGTGTTTCTGGTGGGCCAGCACATGCTGCAGCACGCGATCACCGGCGTCGCGGCCGAGCCAATGCCCAACCGAATTTCCGCGTGGGCTGTATACGACGTATTCACGGTTCGCGATGGCGAGCAGATTTTCCTTGCGGCCGTGAGTGACCCCCAATGGAAAACTTTCTGTGAGGCATTCGGATTTCACGACCTGCTGTCGGATCCGGCGCTTGCCAACAACAACCTGCGGGTGGGAATGCGATCCACGCTGATCCCCGAATTGAAAAAGCGGCTGGCGGCTTTCAGCGCGGCCGAACTCGCGGCTTTGTTCGAGCGCGAAGGCCTCCCCTACGCGCCCATCATGCGCCCAGAGCAGTTGTTTGACGATCCCCACCTGCAGGCGACCGGTGGACTGGCTGAGGTACGACTCACAGATGGCCCTGGCGCGGGCGGCACTGCTCAGGCTGCGCTCCTGCCGCTCACGCTCGCAGGCGGTCGTCTGGGTGTCCGGCTGCAACCGCCCTTCCAGGGCGAGCATACCGAGGCACTTCTCGCCGGACTCGGCTACCCGCCGGAAAGAATCTCGGCCCTCCAGGCGTCCGGCGCGGTCCGCTGAACGGGCCTGGCACTGGACGCCTCTCGCGTTCGGTGCTGCAATGGGTCCGTCGCCACCTTCCCCGGAGCGCTCTGCCATGACCGTTCACGACGCCCGTCGACGCCTGATCGCAGCCACTGCCAGCCTGCCGCTCACCGCCACGCGGGTCTCGCGATGGATGGCCCCCGGCGCCCTCGCTTTACCGCTGACCGCGATCGCGCCGGGCGCGGCGGCCCAGAGCGGTGCCTGGCCCAACCGACCCGTTCGCCTCCTGGTGGGCAGCCCTGCGGGATCCGGCACCGACCTGGTGGCACGTGCCGTCGCCGCCAGGATGGGTGAGCCCTTGGGCCAACCGCTCGTCACAGAAAATCGCATGGGCGCGGGCGGGCAGATCGCCACTGAAGTGATCTCCAAGGCCACACCCGATGGCTACATGCTGCTTGCACTGTCCAGCGCGCACGCGAGCCAGGCCGCCACGCTCAAATCGCTGCCCTATGACCCGATTGACGGGCTGCGCTGGGTATCCACCGTGGGCGTGTACCCGCTCATCATTGCCACCGCCGCCGACTCACCTATCCGCGATCTCGATGACCTGATCCGCCGCGCGCGTCAGTCCCCGGGGAGCATCAGCTATTCCACCTCTGGCATTGGCAGTGCACTGCACCTGATCGGCGAGTGGCTGGGCGCGGCTACCGGGACACAGCTCACCCACGTGCCCTATCCGGCAGGCGGCGGTTTCGGCTACACCGACCTGATCGCGGGCCGCATTCAACTGATGATCAACATCCCCGGCCTGATCGTGCCCAATATCCGCGCGGGCAAGCTGCGAGCGATCGCAGTCAGTTCGCCCAAACGCTATGACGTGCTGCCCGATGTGCCTACGCTTTCGGAAATTGCGCCGGGGCTGGAAATCATTTCCTGGCTGGGCATCGTCGCGCCGCCCGCCACCCCACCCGATATCGTGACGAAAATCAACGCAGCCGTGCGAAGCGCCATTGCCCAGCCAGAACTCCAGGAGCAGCTGCGCAAAGCAGGTGTGACCCCGCAGGCCAACAGCCCCGACGAATTCCGGGCGGTGGTAGCAGAAAGCATCGATCTGTATCGCAAGATTGCGCGCTCGCGCGGCATCGAACTGCAGTAGCGCGCCGTCGCGGTCGTTCCGCGCGCGCAACTGTGGAAAGCGCCGGGTCAGCCGAGCGCGGGCAGGCTCGCCTCGAGTCGTGCATTGGCCTCGGATAACCGGGCACGCAGCTCGGCAGTCCACTCACTCTTCAGGCGGAAGCCAGGCTGGGCGCGAGCGTGCCGCTCCACATCAAGAAGAATCTGCGCGTCGGGCGCAGTGACATCCCAGGGCACGCGAATGGGCTGCGGAATATGCCAGGGTGTGTCGATAAAGAGCTCGAGCCGGTTGTTGTCCGGGTCGCCGAAATACACCGAGATCGAATCGCCGTGAGCGAGCGGCCCAAGCGTTGGGCCCTCGAGCGTCACCAGATCGCCGGCCTGCTTCACGCGCGCGTAGAGCCGTTTGAGCGTGGCGAGGTCATCAACCCGAAATGAAATCTGCTGCACGTTGCCCGCGCTGCCCGGGGCTCGTCCCGAGCCAATGGCGAGTTGATGATGCTCATCAACACTACGGGTGAGAAAAGCAAACTCGCCGTTTGCGATCGGGCCCCGGTCGGTGACCACAAAGCCTAGATAGGTGGTGTAGAACTGCACCGCACGCTCGACATTGCTCACAAATATGCCGCAGTGGCTGAAACGGATGTTCATGGGCGTCCTGGCTCAGTCGAGTTGAATGCCGGTTGAGCGGATGAGTTGGTCCCAGCGCGCCAGCTCGCGATCCATAAAGGGCTGCTGCTCGGCTGCAGCGATATTCATAGGCATGCCACCGATGCCCTGAATTCGCGCGATGTATTCGGGCGAGCGCACCAGCGTGCCGATCGCCTCGCGTAGCCTTTCAACCACCTGGGGGGGCGTCGCCGAAGGCGCAAAGACCGCCATCCAGCTACCGGCTTCGAAGTCGAGCAGACCGGTTTCGATCAGGGTGGGCGTGTCGGGCAGTTGCGGCGAGCGCTGGGTACTGCTCACGCCCAGCGCCTTGAGCCGTCCCGCCTGAATGAAGCCTCGGGCAGCTGAAATATTCTCCATTGTGAAGTGAACCCTGCCGGCGATCATGTCCTGATGCGCGGGTGCTGCACCTTTGTAATGCACGGTCTCCATGTTGAGGCCAAGCTGCTTCAGAACAATTTCGCCCCAGATGTGCTGAGCGGTACCCACTCCTGCGGTGGCAAAGTTGTACTTGCCCGGGTTGTCGCGCACCAGACTGACAAACTCCCGCAGGTTGTTAACCGGTAACGAAGCCGCCACCAGAAACACCGTGGGATAGGTGGCGAGGAACCCCACCGGCACGAAATCTTTCTTCGCGTCATAAGGAAGCTTGCGAAACAGCGCGGGATTGAGCGCGATATTGCTTACGCCGCCCAGCATGAGGGTGTAGCCATCGGGCGCTGAGCGTGCCACATGCTCAGTGCCGGTGATGGTGCCGGCCCCGGGGCGGTTTTCCACCACCATACTGACCTTCTGGTCCTCGGTGAGCCGCTGCGCGACCTGCCGGCCCAGAATATCGAAGCCACCGCCAGCCGCAGTGGGAATTACCAGGCGAATCGGTCTTGACGGGAAGTCGGACTGCGCAGACGCGTGGCTCGCCAATCCCAGCATCAGCGCCGTGGTGGCAGTCAATAGCGCGACCTTCACAATGGGTCGGATCATGGACATCGAATCCCCCTGCCTGATTGTTTATGTTTGCAGCGCCATTCTGTGGAACTCCATGCAATCGGGCAAGCGTCGACAGACACCGACCCGCCCCTTTCGAAACCTGGACTGGGCGGCCGAGACCGCATATCGCCCGCCGCCCGAAGTCGTTGCATAATCGCTTGGTCTGCGCGCCATGCGACCGGGGTGCGGCAATCGATATGGCGGCCCTTCGTAGCCGCCCAGGGAGGAGTCAGACAGTGATGTTCAAAACAGCCGCCGCAGCCGCGCTTGCAGCGTGTATCGGCCTCTCGGGCGCGCATGCCCAGGAATGGGTGGCCAACAAGCCCATCCGATTCGTGGTTCCCCAGGTCACTGGCGGCGGGGCCGACGCCATCGGGCGCGCCATCGCGAAAGGCATTTCAGACCAGATCGGCCAGCCCCTGGTGGTGGAAAACCGGCCAGGCGCCAATGGTGGTGTGGGGGTCGAGTCGCTCATGCGGGCGCCCGCAGACGGCTACAGTCTGCTGCTGGTTTTCACCTCGCTGATGGCGCTCAACCCGGCGGTATATGCGAAGCTGCCCTACGATCCGCTTAAGGATTTCACCCCGCTCGCCGGCATGTGCGAGGTGCCGCTGGTGATCATGGCGAGCAACGCGGTCAACGCCCGTGATGCGGCAGAGCTGGTGAAGCTTGAGCGCTCGCAGCCTGGCAAGATCGACGCAGCCTCCAGCGGCAACGGCGCCTTCTCGCATCTGCTGATCGAGATGATGAACGCAAAAACCGGCACTCGCTTCACGCATATCCCGTTCAAAGGCGAGGCTCCTGCCGTACAGCATCTGATGGGCGACCATGGCCCCATCATCTATATCGGCACCCCAGCGCTCGCCATTGCGCATCAAAACTCGGGACGGCTCAAGCTTCTCGCCGTCACGACTCAGAAGCGCATGCCGCAACTTCCCGAGGTGCGTACGCTCGCCGAGCAGGGCTTCACCGAGTTCAATGAGAGCTTCTGGTACGGCGTGGTGGTGTCATCCGCCACCCCGCCCGCGATTGCCGCCGTGCTCCAGCGCTATGCGCAGCAGGCCGCCAATCAGCCTGCCGTACAGGAACAACTCGGCCGCCACGGCTGCGGTCCGCTGCCACTCAGCGCCGCCGACTTCGACAAGCGTATTCGCTCCGATCACGCCAAATACACCGGCATCGCACGCGCTGTCGGCATGAAAGTGGACTGACTCATCATGAAACCGCAACTCAAGCATGTCGGCATCTATGTGAATGACATTGACCGGATGGAGCAGTTTTACACCCGGGTTTTTGATCTGAAGGTGACCGATCGCGGACGCGTTCCCCGGCTGGACAACCGTCAAATCGTGTTCATGAGTGGAGCGGTCGACGCCCACCACCAGATGGTGCTGCTGGCGGGTAAAGACCCTGCAAGCGGGCCCAGCGTGGTGTTTCAGTTTTCGTTTTACCTGGAAACGCTGTCGGAGCTGCGCGCCATTCGTGACCGGTTACAGGCCGAGGGCGCTACCGACATCAAAGCGATCTGCCACGGCAACGCCTGGTCGGTCTATGCACAAGACCCAGAAGGCAATGGCCTCGAAGCCTATCTCGACACCCCCTGGCATGTGCCGCAGCCCCATGGCGTCCCGTTCGATCTGTCGCAGAGCGATGAAAGGATCATGGCGCAGACCCTCGAGCATGTGAAGGCAACGCCTGGATTTCGCCACCGCGACGAATGGATGCGCGAACAGGCGCAGTTGCTGAACGCTTGACCTATCCCTTCCCTCACCCCACGGAGCTCTTCCTCTCATGAAACTCGTCTGCTACCGTCATGGCGGCGCCACCCACTACGGCGCGGTCAAAGATAACGGCAAGGTTGTTGACCTGGGCACGCGCCTGGGCGCGCAATACCCCGACATCATTTCGTTCATCGCGGGAGATGGGCAGGCAATCGCCCGTCAGGTGGTCGCCACCGAACCGGGCGATTTCGATTACAACGCGCTCGATCTGCTGCCGGTCGTTCCCAACCCCGGAAAGATTCTTTGCGTGGGTCTCAACTATCACGACCATGTTGACGAGGCGAACCGCGTCGTTGGTAACCGCAAGGTCCCCGACCGCCCGATGATCTTCGGTCGTTGGCCCGAGTCACTCGCCTCACACGGCAAGCCCATCACCCGTCCGCGTATCTCGCACATGTTCGACTGGGAAGCCGAAATGCTCGTTGTGATGGGACGCGAAACCGGCCGTTATGTGAAGGCCGAAGACGCGCTCCAGTATGTGTTCGGCTACTCGTGCTTTAACGAATCATGCATGCGCGACTACCAGCGTCACTCAAGCCAGATCACCCCGGGCAAGAATTTTGAGAACACCGGCGCAAGCGGCCCCTGGCTCGTCACTGCCGACGAGATTCCCGACCCGATGAATCTTGAGATCAAGATGCGCCTTAACGGCGAGGTGATGCAGCACGCCAACACCAGTCAGATGATCTTCTCGGTTCAGAAAATCATCGAATACGTCACCGAGTGGACCCCGCTCAAGCCAGGCGATCTGATCGTAAGCGGCACCATGGGCGGCGTGGGCTTTGCACGCACGCCTCCGGTCTTCATGAAGCCAGGCGATATCGCCGAGGTTGAGATCGAGAAAATTGGCGTGCTGCGCAACACGATCGAGGATGAGGATCCGAAACTTGGTCCGCGCTAAGCCATACCGCCGATGACTTCAATCGGCTGGCGGTTCGACCACAGCTACGCGCGCCTGCCCGAGGCAATGTTTGCCCGGGCAGTGCCGGCGCGCGCCCGCGCTCCGAAGCTGGTGCTGTTCAACGATGCGCTGGCGGCCGCTCTGGGATTGGACGCTACCGCGGCCGACCCGGAGGCTCTTGCGGCGATGCTTGCGGGCAATACCCTGCCCGAGGGCTCGCTGCCCATCGCGCAGGCCTATGCCGGCCACCAGTTTGGACATTTCGCCATGCTGGGCGACGGCCGTGCGCTGCTGGTGGGCGAGCATCTGTGCCCGGATGGTCGGCGGGTGGACATCCAGTTCAAGGGCTCGGGCCCCACGCCGTTTTCACGTCGCGGCGATGGCCGGGCGGCACTTGGCCCCATGCTCCGGGAGTATGTGATCAGCGAGGCGATGCACGCGCTTGGTATTCCCACCACGCGTAGCCTCGCAGTCGTCGCGACCGGCGAGGCAGTGTTCCGTGAAAGCCTGCTCGACGGCGCAGTGCTCACCCGTGTTGCAGCCAGTCACCTGCGGGTTGGAACGTTTGAATATGTCGCAGCGCGAAATGAGCCTGAGCTCCTCGCTGCGCTGACTGACTACACGATTGCCCGGCACTACCCAGACTGCGCGCAGGCCGAGCGCCCGGCGCTTGCCCTACTTGAAGCGGTGATCGACCGTCAGGCAACGCTCATTGTGCAGTGGCTCAGGGTGGGGTTCATCCATGGCGTCATGAACACCGACAACATGAGCCTCTGTGGCGAGACGATCGATTACGGGCCCTGCGCCTTTCTGGAGCGCTACGATCCTGGTACCGCTTTCAGTTCAATCGATCACGCAAAGCGCTATGCGTTCAACAACCAGCCGTCGATCGCGCAATGGAACCTGGCGCGCTTCGCCGAAGCGCTGCTGCCCGCGATCGACCCCGACCCTGACCAGGCGCTCGCGCTGGCCGAAGCGGCCATCAACCGATTCGCTGGCCTATACCGCTCGCGCCAGGTCGAGATGATGCGCAACAAGCTGGGCCTTTCCGGCGAGGCCGACGGCGACGAAGCGCTCGCCAGCGATTTTCTGGACTGGATGCGCGACAGCGACGCCGACTACACAAATAGTTTTGCGATGCTCAACCCAGGCAGCATCGACGCGTCCCGACTGGCTGCCGACCCGCGCCTCGCGGCGTGGCATGTGCGGTGGCAGACGCGACTGCAGAATGGCTCTGGGTCCTTGGCGGCAGCCCAGAACCGGATGCGCGCGAACAATCCGATCTATATCGCTCGAAACCACCAGGTGGAAGCGGCCCTTGATGCGGCCACCGGGCCGGCAGGCGATCTTCGACCGCTCGAGCGTCTGTTGGAAGTGGTGCGGCGCCCCTACGAGGAACGTCCTGGGCTGGCTGCCTACGCCGCCCCTGCACCGGACGGCGGACGCAGCCATCAGACGTTCTGCGGTACCTGAGCGAACCCCGACTACAGCCTTCAGGTTTTCTTCGGCGCATAGACCTGAGAGGCGGTCCCGACCCAAGGCGTTTGAGGTCAGAGGGCTAAGGCCAGCAGGTTACGGTCAGCGAATCCGAAGTCCGGTCTCGCCGTCAAACCAGTAGAGGCGGTCGGGGCTGCAACGAAGCCAAACCCGCGCTCCAGCCGAAAGTCGAACCGATTTTCCGGCACGCGCCGCCACCAGTCGATCCCCGATCATGGCGGTCAGAAGCGTGGAGTCACCCAGCAACTCGAACGTGTATACCTCGCAGCCAAACATCGCCTCGCGCTCGGAACAGAGTTCAAGATCTTCCGAACGAATGCCCAGGACCACTGGTCCGGGTCGAGGCGGCGATACACGCAGGGGCAGCTCCCCCGCCCGACAAGCGCCCCGCCCATCTGGCACCACCGACAGCAGGTTCATGGCAGGCGAGCCGATGAAACCCGCGACAAAGGTATCGGCAGGATCGTTGTAGATGTCTTCGGGCACGCCGATCTGACGGATCACGCCGTCGTTCATGACCGCCACCCGCGTGGCAAGCGTCATCGCCTCGATCTGATCATGCGTCACATAGACGGTGGTGACCTGCAACTCCTGCGTGAGGTGCTTGATTTGGGCCCGCGCCAGCACCCGCAGTTTGGCATCGAGATTGGAGAGGGGCTCGTCCATCAAAAACACCCGCGGCGTTCGCACGATGCTTCGCGCCAGGGCAACCCGCTGCCGCTGGCCCCCTGAGAGCTCGCGCGGCATTCGAGCAAGAAACGGCTCAAGCTGCACCCGCGCCGCCGCCTCGCGGACGCGCCGTTCACGCTCCGCCGCGGGCACCCTCCGGAGTTTAAGCGGATAGCCGATATTTTCGGCGACGCTCATGTGAGGATAGAGACCATAGTTTTGGAACACCATCGATACATCGCGACGCTGCGGCGGCACCTCGTTCACGCGCACGCCATCGAAGGCGATGGTCCCTGCGCTAGGCGCCTCCAGTCCGGCAATCATCCGCATGGTGGTGGTCTTGCCGCATCCGGACGGTCCCAGCAGCACCAGAAATTCGCGATCGGCAATCTCCAGGCTGAGATTGCGGACCACCTGCACCGAACCAAAATATTTATCGACAGAAGCCAGCGATACCGTGGTCATGTAGCGTCCTAACGAACCGAGCCTGCAGTCAGGCTGCCGATGAACTGCCGGTGCACCATGAGGGAGAGCATGAACATGGGCGCGG
>JAGWXN010000556.1 GCA_018969885.1 Betaproteobacteria bacterium
GCTGAAGCGCCTGCGTGGCCGCACTCATGAAGTCAAAGCCAGAGCGGCGCGAGTCGGCCGCTTGCGCCCAGACATCTCCCGCAACCGATCCGAGCTGCACCGCGAGAACGACGAGGACCGCCCGCCAACGGCGGCGGATCGCTCTCACACCACCACGAGCGCCACCCGCTCGGTATGCGCGAAACCGCGGTCACCGCGCCAGCTGAACACCAGCTCTCCGCTGCGGTCGGCCACCATCCCGAAGGACAGGTAAGGGTTCGCCGAAATGGCCGGATAGAGCCGCGCGCTGAAAACCGCTTCGCCCTCGAACACACAGCGAAATTCGGTGAGGATGTCACGGGGCAGCCGCTCGCCATCCGAGCCGCGGCGATAGCCGGTTTCCATCGGGTGGCCGATCATGACGCGGATCTCGAAGGCCTCGCCGCGTTTGACCTCACGCGGCATATCGATCAGGGTTCGTGCAGCCATCGCGTCAGTCCTCGATGCAGGCAGCGAGCGTGACAATCACGTCGACCTCGCCCGACCAATGGCTGCCATCCGACAAACGCGCAACTGCCACCATTTTTTGCGAGGTGGCGAGGCGAATTCGTGTGGACACCTTGGCTGCGGGATTGCGCGGACTCAGACCAAAGCTCGCCACCTCATGCTGCGGATTGCGTTCGCTGAACACGGCGATTGCCGCCACGTGGTCGTCCGGGCGCATGGGGTGGTCCACGGTGACCGAGAGCGGTACCGTATTGCCGTTATCGACCAGCGGCGCAATCTGAACGCGCACCTTGCCGGCACGAACCGGCGCACCGCCGGTGAACGCCCGGATCGCCGCATCAAGAGACGGTGCGGCATCGGGCTGCGACGGGCTGACCGCGGTGGACGCGAGCGCAGCAGGCGCGCTCGCGAGCCAGGCTCCGGTGGCCGCACCGGTGCGGAGCATCGCAGGGACCGCCCCGCCGACCACACCCGCCAACGTACCGCCCAGCATCTGCCTTCGCGCAGGCTGAAGCGCTCTCTCTAAGGGTCGATCAAACTGTTTCAAGACACCCTCCGCTCATTTGAGAGTCACGAGCCAGGCCACCACGTCTTCAATCTGCTGCGCGCTAAAGATCGCCTTGCCGCGCCACGCCTGCGCCACCCTTGGCGCGGCATCCACCACACCATAGGCTGGCATCAGAGACTCCGGGTTGACCTGTCGCGAATCATGAATCCGGAGCCGAAGTTCCGCCTCACCCAACCGGCTGCCCACGCCCGCAAGCGGCGGCGCCAAGTTGCCCTGCTGGCGCGCATCGCCTACCGGTGCGCTGTGACAAAGAAGACAAAGCCCCCGCTGACGATCCGCCACCAGGTCACGCCCACGGTCGGGATCACCCGGCGCAATCCCCGGCGGCCGCGGCAGTGAAGGTTCGGCCCATGCGGCCGGGATGATCGCAAGCCCGACCGCCAACCCAACTCCTCCCGCAAGCGCTCGTGCGCGGGTGGAGAGATACGACCGTGGCATTGGCTTAGACCACATGGGAAACCGACCGCCGCCGAACGCCATCCGCGCTCCCAGTCCCCGAGGGGGCGAGGAGCGCGAATGTCGGACGGAACCGCCCGGGCGTCAGGCGCGCTTCAGACTCTGCCCAGTAAGCGGCAGATGGCGGACACGTTTGCCCGTGGCTGCGTAAATGGCGTTCATCACCGCCGGCGCCGCCACTGCAATCGTGGGCTCGCCC
>JAGWXN010000557.1 GCA_018969885.1 Betaproteobacteria bacterium
GGTCCCGTTGATTTCGCTCTACCCGCACCAGACCCGTCACCTCTCAGGGGGGCGAATCGACGCGCCGGGATTCGATGCCATTCGTGGGCCGATGCCCCTGCTCGCCGCCTCTTCCTTCAGCACCGAGATGCAATGGCGGGGCATTCTTCCGGCCTGGCCTGTGCTGGGAGGTACCGAAGAGCGGGATCGGATTCGCAGTCTGCTGAGTGGCGATGTGCGCCGTGCGCCCACGATGTTTGGCCGCATGGGGCAGGGCACTTACTGGACCGGCAAAACTCTGGCCGCGCTCGCTCATCTGATGGCGATTGCCGCCGAGGCCGGTGAGGATGAGGCAGCGCGTACGCTTGAGACGTTGGTTCGACGCCGCTTTTCACAGTGGTTTACCGGGGCGGGCCCGCGTTTCGTACTCGATCGGAGCACGGGTTCGGTGTTGGGCTACCCCGAAGAGTTTGGCAGCGTGGCGGCCATGAATGACCACCACTTTCATTACGGCTACTGGCTCATGGCTGCGGTGCAGCTTGCGCGGCGCGATGCGGCCTGGGCGTTGCCAGCTGCTGCGGGCGGTATGGTCGGTCGGTTGATTGCTGACATTGCCACGGCGGAGCGTGGTCGCGCTGATTTCCCGTTTCTGCGAAATTTTGATCCTTATGCCGGGCATTCCTGGGCTGGCGGGGACGGCATCTATTTCGGGCACGGCAACAACCAGGAGTCGTCGTCGGAGGCGGTCAACGCCTGGGCGGCGCTCGTGCTCTGGGGCGAACTCACCGGCGATCGGGCTTTGCGCGACCTGGGTGTTTACCTTTACCTGCATGAGGCGGCGGCGGTGCTGCAATACTGGCTCGATGTGGAGGGCACGCTGCTCGACACGGGCTTCGACAAGCCACTCGCGAGCATGGTGTTTGGCGGCAAGTACGCTTACAGCACCTGGTGGACCGAAGAGCCGCGTCAGATCCAGGGGATCAACCTGTTACCCATCACCCCTGCCTCGACCTATCTGGCTCTGCCGCGCCCTTACATGGACCGATACTTCTCGGGACTCGAGCGTGCGCGCAAGAGCTACGATGCGCGCGGCCAGAGTGACGGCACGCCCGCTGACATCTGGCAGGATGTGTTTGCATCGTTTCTTGCCCTCGCTGATCCTGCCGCTGGCATGAAGGCCTGGAACTCGCGCGGCTCGGTCGAACTGGGCGAGACGCGTACGCGTACTTTTCACTGGCTGAGCACGCTGCAAGCTGCAGGCCGCGTCGACCGGACCGTGACCGCCGACGCCGCGCTCTACACCGTGTTCGTTCGTGAAAATGGCGACCGAACCTACGTCGGGTATCAGCCGCCGGGTCGCGGCGCGCGCACCATCCGCTTCAGCGACGGCATGACCTTGCAGGCCGAGCCGGGGCGGCTTTCACATGCTGTGCGCGCGTCGGGCGCGGGGGCGAGTGCGCGGTGATCGCAGGCATCGATCTGGGCGGCACCAAAATCGCCGCCTCGGTTGCTAGCGAGTCGGGCGTGGTCGCTCGAGCTCGTATGCCGGTACCCCGCAGCGGTGATGATCGCGCGATCGCGCGAGCGATGCTCGCGCTAGTCGATGACTGCTGCCGGGAGGCGGGGGTACGTTCCGACGCGCTTCATGCGGTGGGCGTTGCTGCGTGCGGGCCTTTCGAAGGGGAGGCTGGGGAGCTTGCAAGCGCCGCGCCCAACTTGTGCGGCGGCTT
>JAGWXN010000095.1 GCA_018969885.1 Betaproteobacteria bacterium
AAGGTCGGCCAGTACCGACGGAACGCCCCGATATACGCGGGCAAACTTCCCTGATATCGAGCGATAGTGGCGACGATATGCCTCGAGAAGCGGATCGAACCTGTCCTCGGGGGCACCAGCGGCCTCGAGCGCTGCCCGAGCACTCGACTCAACACCGCCGTGAAGCGAAGCGCGGACCAGTTCGCGTGCGATCGGTGGCAGTCGCTGATCGTAAAGTGCGCGGTTAAGCGCCACGGTCAGGTCGACGATCGTGTCGATCAGCGTTCCGTCCAGATCGAATATCTGTATCGGCCGCGCGTAGAGTTCTACGAGAGCCCGGCCCTTTAGGTGCGCGATCAAGCGAGGTCACCCGTACTTGCGCGATAGAGATCCGACTCGAGCGCTTCATCAAGATCCGTCACGGGCCGATCAAACATCACACGACCGCCCCGCAGACCCACCACCCGGTCGGCAAATTGTCTGGCCCACTCCACCTGGTGCAGGCTGCACAGCACCGCAAGCCCTTCGTCGCGTGCAATACGGCGTAGATCCGAAAGTACGCTTCGGGCCGACTCAGGATCCAGACTCGCAACCGGCTCATCGGCGAGCAGTACGCGGCAGTCCTGCGCAAGCACACGGGCGATCGCAACCCGTTGCTGCTGACCGCCTGAAAGCAGATCACTGCGCTGATATGCCTTATCAAGGAGACCAACACGATCGAGGCTTCCCAACGCCGCCTGTCGGTCCGCGCTCGCGAATCGTCGCGCGAGCACCCGCCAGAGCGGCGTCGTCCCGAGGCGCCCGGTTAGCACGTTGTCGATCGCGCTCAGGCGCCCCACCAGATTGTGTTGCTGAAAGACAAGGCCTACCGATCGCCTGTGTTGCCGTAGCGCTTTGCCCTCGAGCCGGTTGATGGCGGCACCCAGCAATCGCACCTCGCCCGAGTCGGGGCGGATTAAACCCGTCAAACAACGAAACAGGGTGGACTTGCCAGCACCGCTCGGCCCGAGCAGCACCACCAGTTCACCCGGGGCCACCGACATCGAAACATTGTCGAGCGCACAGACATCGCCGTAGCGTTTGCTGAGCGAATCAACCCTGAGCGTGTCGTGGCCGGCCATGGTCAGACCAGCCGCCGCCGCAACCATGCGCTCAGCTGATCAATCAGCGTCACCATGATCAGCACAGCCAGAGTCAGCGTAAAAAGACGTTGGAAATCGAGGAGATCAATCGCAGCCTTGATCTCGATACCAATTCCGCCCGCGCCCACAATGCCCAGCACCGTCGACGTCCGGACATTAGCCTCCCAAACATAAAGCGATACCGAACTCAGGTTTGGGAGCACCGCCGGAAAAACGATATGACCCATGATCGACCCGGTTCCAGCACCGGTCATTGCAGCCGCCTCAAGCGGTGCCTTGGGCAGAGTTTCAATCGCCTCGGCGTTCAACTTGGTGATCACCCCGATCGAATGGATGAACATGCCCAGTACGCCGGCAAACGGGCCCAGGCCGACCGCTGCAACGAAAAGAATCGCAAACACAACGGTGTCGATCCCTCTGCAGCCATTGGCAAAGCCCCGAATCAGCCGCGACGCGACCGGACTGGGTGTGATGTTGCCCGCTGCGAGCATCGATAGCGGTGCCGATACAATTGCCGCAGCAAGGGTTCCGATGGTGGCGATGGCCACCGTTTCGGCTGCGCGCAGCGCTACCGCATCAAGCTCGGATAGGTTGGGCGGCCAGGCGGTCGCCGCCCATTTCAAAAGCCGCGGCAAGCCCTCGATCAACGCGCCTGGCTCTACCTCCGCGACCCAGGCGCAGCCGATCACGAACGCAAACGCAGCGAACGCCGACGCTGCACGAATCAGTCCTCCTCGGGATCGCCAGGAGAATGGCTGCTCCAAATAGCCACCCCCGGCGAGGCGACGCGCCGGTGCGCGTAGGCTCATGATGCGTTCCTACTGCTCAACCCTTCAACACGCCCACTTCCCTACCCATGACCTCGAGCTTGGCGTAGGGCTCATGTCCCACAGCAACGAAGCCCGAATACGGCCAAGGCATCATCTTGGCGGCGTCTTCCTTCGGTAACGAAGCAAAGGCGCTTTGCAAGCGCTTGGCGAGGTCCGGATCGAAGCCGCGCCGTACGACCACCGGTTCGTTGGGCAAGGGCTCCGACTCCCAGACCACACGGTTGGCGTCAGGCTTGATCTGCCCGTTTCGAATCATGGTGTTGCGGTGGGTGTCCCAACCAGTGGCGAGGTCAACCTGCCCGCCAATGGTCGCCATCTGAGCGGCAGCGGCCGACGCACCCTCACCGTAACGCCCGAAGTAGGTACGGGGATTGATACCGCGCGAGCGCAGAAAGTGGGTGGGAACCAACCAACCAGAGGTAGACCCGACATCGAGCATCTGCATCGACATCCCTTTCGCATCATCCGGAAAGTTCTTCACCTCAAGCCCAGGCCGCCCCACCACAATCGCCTTGTAATAGTCGCGGCCTTCAATCAGCAGCATGGCAATCGCCTGCGCCTCGCCCTTCTGCTTGGCAAGCACATATCCCCAGGGACCCATTTGTGCGACGTCGATCTGCTGGTTGGCAAGCGCAACCGCAATACCTGCCCAGTCGTTGGCGACGGTCAGATCAAGATCGCAACCGACCTGATCGCACACCCGGCGATAGAGCGGCTCCCAAACACGGCGCGTGTCGGCTTGTGTGGGCTGCTGCGGGCCCAGACCTACTTTCAGGACCGGTCGCCTTTGCGCCTGCACAAAGGGCGCATTCAGAGCCGAGACCGTTGCTACTGCAAGCGGTGCAGAAATCAGTTGTCTACGCGTCGTCATTACGCTCTCCAAGTTTGAGGGAGGAAGGATCCCGCAAACGCTAAGCTGGGCATGTGACAAGCCAATGAATCGCACACAAACGGAAACAGCCGTCCTTTAGCTGCGCAGGTCGCGAATCGCACCATGGGGACGCTTTCCATCCAGCGCTTCAATCAAATTTTGTGCAGCGTCGAGTTCGATCTGTCTGCGCACAGACTCGACGGCCGAGCCTATGTGCGGCGTGAAGAGCGTCCGATCGGCAAGCGCGAGCAACCGTGGTTCTATTGCGCGCGGGCGATCTTCGCGTGCCCAGTCTTCGAATTCGAAGACATCGGCGGCATAGCCGCCCAGCTGGCCGGATTCAAGCGCATCAGCTATCGCTGCTTCGTTCACTACAGAACCTCGCGCAGGATTGATGAGCAAAGCGCCGCGAGGAAGTTGCGCGAGCCAGTCAGAATCGATCATGTTCAGCGTCGAGGGTAACAAAGGCACCGCAAGAAATACGAAATCAGCGTGACGAAGTGCAGTCGCCGAGTCGACTCGCCGCGCATGCGCTGGTGCCACCGCTTCTGGGTCGTTATCGCTCATCAGAACCTCACACGAAAATCCTGCGAGCTTCCTTGCAATTGCTTGGCCAACCCGACCGCAGCCCACGACGGCAACCCGGCTACCATCCAGCGATCGGCCGTAAAACGTCGGACGCCAGCCGATGAAGCGACCACCTCTAACGTGGCTGTCAGCAAGCAGAAGGTGGCGGCTCAGCGCGATAGCGAGCCCGATCGCGAGCTCTGCGGTGGGCTCGGTGAGGAGGTCGGGCACGATGGTGAGCCACACGCCACGATTTGTGCAGGCTTCAACATCGAAATTGTCGAAGCCCTTCAGCGCACAAGCGACGATGCGTAGCTGCGGGCAAGCGTCCAGGAGCGCCTGGTCGACTCGGTCGGGCATGAAGGCGAGGATGCCCCATGCGTCACGGGCCGAGCTTCGCAGTGCATGTTCATCGAGCGCCTCGGCACTCGGGTTACTCACCACTTCGAATCTTGGTTCCAGAAGCGCGAGCGTCTCCGGAAATGCCTGATTCGTCACAACGATTTTAGGTCGAGCCACGCTTCACTCCATGTTGCAGAAGGGCCTTTCGCTGGAAGGATGCCAATACGAAGATGTCAGATTGATGACCATGTATGCATCGCCTCTGTCACTTATCCTTCATCAAGCGCCAGCAATCTACGGGTTCCGTAACCAAGTCGCGCCGGTGGCCTAATTGATCGTTCCCCTTCTTCGCTGCTCGGGCGTTGCCGTCACCTACCTTGACGGCACGAGAGCGCTGGTGCCGAACCGATTCGACATCCGGTCGGGAGAGCTCGTTGCGCTCCTTGGCCAGTCGGGCGCTGGTAAATCCACATTGCTACGCGCGATTAACGGCCTGGTCCCGCTGAGCGAGGGCCAAATTGAGCTCGAAGGGCTCGGGCCGGTTAAGGAGCGATCGGATTGGCGTCGTCTAAGGCGCGAGGTGGCAATGGTGTTTCAGCAGCATCAGCTGATTGGGCGTTGCACCGCGCTCTCTAATGTATTGACTGGTCGTCTTTCCTACCATTCATCGATTCGCACGTTGCTCCCGTTTTCGCGCAAGGACACGCTCATCGCGATGGAGGCGCTCGAGCGGGTAGGGCTGGCTGACCATGCGCTGAAGCGATGCGATCAGCTCTCGGGCGGGCAGCAACAGCGGGTGGGCATCGCGCGCGCACTGGCACAACGTCCGCGACTGCTCCTCGCTGATGAACCCGTTGCAAGCCTAGACCCCAACACGGCTGCCGAAGTCCTGTCGCTGATCAGAGGTGTGTGTGAGTCCTCAGGCATCAGCGCAGTAGTGAGCCTTCATCAGGTCGACCTCGCAAGGCGGTTCGGCACTCGCATTTTAGGCATTGCCGCTGGTCAGATTCAGCTCGACGCGCCAGCCCATCAGGTTGACGACACGCAATTGAATCAGCTCTACGGCTCTCACGCCTCGCGTCGGCCAGAACCAGCGCAATCGGTGCCTGATACCTCTTCTTCAACCCAGGCCCTGGCGGCCTAAGACCCATTACACACTCCGATATCCAGGAGATCTCATGATCAGTCGCCGTACGTTCGCTTTGAGCATGACCGCTGTCGCCGGTCTTGCCCCCTTTGCGGGATTTACGCAAACCCGAAATCCCTCGAGATTGCGCGTTGCACTGCTACCTGACGAGAACGCGGCAACACTGATCCAGAACGCGCAGCCTTTGAAGATGCATCTCGAGCGGGAGCTTAAGCGCGAAATCGAAATTGTAGTGACGACCGACTACTCATCGATGATCGAGGCGATGCGATTTGGCCGCATCGAGATTGGCTATTTTGGTCCCTTTTCCTACGTACTCGCCAAATCGCGTGCACCGGCAATTGAGCCGTTTGCGGTCGGCGTCGAGCGCGGCCTGCCGAGCTACAAGTCAATCCTGATCGCCAATACGGGTGGTGCTGTGAAGTCTCTCGCCGACGTTCGAGGCAAACCATTCGGGTTTGGAGATCAGGCCTCGACTTCCAGCCACCTGGCCCCTCGTGCCCACCTGCTCGCAAAGGCCAATCTGGAAGGCGATCGGGACTACAAGGTGGTTCATCTGGGAACGCATGACGCCGTAGCCCGTGCTGTTCAGGCTGGCCAGGTTCCTGCCGGCGCGTTGTCGGAGCCAATCTACAGAACGCTGGTCGAGCGCAAGGTCATTGATCCTGCACGCATCGTTACGCTCGATCTTACCAACGAGATTCCAAACTATCCGCTCACCATGCAGGGCAATCTCGCGCCCGAGCTCAAGCAGGCGATTCGCGAAGCGTTTCTCGGTCTGAAGGACAAGGAGGTTCTGCGCTCATTCCGTGTCGAGGGGTTCGCGTCGACCGATGACAAGGCCTACGACGTTCTTCGGGAGACCGCGCGGATCCTTAAGCTTGATGTGACAAAGATGAAATGACCAGCTATTCCCCTTCCGTACCAGCGCGCACAGCCGATCGATTCGACCCGGTTCTGTTCCGGGCGCGAGCCCAGGCTAGGGCTCGCGCGAGGGCCATATTGATCGCGGTCGCGGTTTGTGTTGCTTCTCTCTGGGTTACCGGGTTCTTTGACGCAGAGCGTTTCGCCGAAGGGGCGCCGGCGCTCCTGCAACTCGCCTCGGAAATGTGGCCACCGGATTTCGGCCGTTGGCGCTTCTGGGTAAAGCCGCTCTCGGACACGCTCGCCATGTCAATCGCCGGGACTGCGCTCGCAGTGGCGCTGTCCCTGCCGCTCGCGTTGGCCGCAGCACCGAATACCGCACCGCACCCACTGGTATTACGCCTCACGCGTACGCTGCTGTCCGCGCTGCGTTCAATTCCCGAAATCATTTTTGGCGTGATCTTTGTTGCGGCCGTTGGCTTTGGCGCGCTGCCAGGCGTGTTGGCACTCGCGATGCATTCGACCGGGATGGTGGCGAAGTTTTTTGCCGAGGCAATCGAGCATGTCGATCCAAGACCCCTTGAAGCGGCGCAGGCTGCTGGCGCGTCAAGGTTTCAGGTGATCACCCATGCTGTGTTGCCGCAGGTGCTGCCGCAACTGGTCGATGTCACGATCTACCGCTGGGAGTATCACTTCCGCGCCTCGGCAGTGCTCGGCATTGTGGGCGCTGGCGGCATCGGCTTTGAACTGATGGCAGCGCTTCGCCTTATTCGCTATGACCAGGTGTTTGCCATATTGCTCACGATTCTCGCCTGCGTGGTGCTGGTTGACTCCCTAGGCGCGTGGCTGAGGCGTTCGCTGAAATAACGCTGTTCACGCCAGCACGAATGCGACCACCAGCGTGCCGAGCATGATCGCCAGAAGTGACGGTAACGCAGCTCGCGCGGTCCAGAAGAGCGGCTTACCGAACATGGCCGAGGCAAAGTAAAGATTCATCCCTGCAGGCGGACAGATGAACCCAACCTCCATCGCCGCCATGAACACCACGCCAAAGTGCACTGGGTCAATGCCATAGCTCTGTGCGAGCGGCAGAAAAAGCGGTACCAGCACCACGATGGCGGCATAGATCTCAAGTAGCGCGGCAGCCACAAACAGCGTGGCAAGCAGCGCAAGCATGAAGAGGTGAGGGTTGTCGACCCGATCCCGAACCCAGTCAACCAGAGCGGCCGGCGCGCCGACATCGGTCAGCCAGTTGGTAAGCGCGAGCGCCATGCCAAGGATCAGCATCACACCACCGATCAGTCGTGCGCTGTCGGCCAGGCACTGCCCCAACCGCGCGAGGCTCAGTTCCCTGTGGAAGAGGCCTTGTGACAGCACAACAAATGCTGCTGTGAGCGCAGCACTTTCAGTGGGTGTGGCAATGCCGACTGCAATCGAACCGACGGCAATGACCGGAATCAAGAGTTCCCACACCGCCGCCTTCGCCGCGCGATAGATATCGGCCTTACGGTCAGGCCTCTGCAGCGGCAGATCGGCTCCGCCGAGCGCCGGTGCGGTCCGTGGCATCTTTCTGAAATAGCCACCAATGCCCAACAGGCAGACGATCATGATCGCGGCGGGCAGGAGCCCGGCAACGAACATCTCTTGAATCGGCACCCGGGCAATCACGGCATACAGCACCAGCGGAACCGATGGTGCGATCAATACGCCGAGGGCACTCGCTCCGGTCAGCAGACCGATCGCCCGACGCTCTGGATAGCCAGCACGGGTGAGCATCGGATAGAGGAGCCCTCCCAGCGCAAGAATCGTTACGCCACTTCCGCCCGTGAGCGCAGTGAAGCCTGAACAGAGCAGTGCTGCGGCGATCGCGACCGCCCGCGGTCCGTCGCCAAATAGCGCCTGCAAGAGCCTACCCACCCGCGCGGCTGCACCGGTTCGCGCCACCACAATACCGGCAAGCGTAAAGAGCGGTAGCGCTGGGAGCGACGGATTGACGGTGATCTGGTAGTGAGAAAGCGGAACTGACGCAAGCGGCAGCCCTTCCCCCGCCATCAGCACCAAAGCGAGCGCACCGAGACAGGCAAAGATCGGCGCGCCTGCAAATAGCATGGCAACGATCATCGCTACCGCTACAACCGTTCCGATGGGGCTCGTGCCCTCAAAGGCCTCCGCGCCCAACCATCCGGCGCCGAGCAGTGCCAACGCAAGTGCCCAGCCGCGCGCGGACCGTCGCGACAGGCGCCTGCCCAGAAAGACCGAAATCAGCGCAAATCCCGCGGGTAGCGCAAACTGGATCGCCCAGACCGGAATGCCATAGGCGAGCCGAGTGCCTGCGTCCATCTCGATCATGACGAAGGTCCAACTCGCCCGCGCAAGCACCGCGGCCGCGAACGCCGACCCGCTAAGCGCAACCGCACGCAGTACCCACAACATATCGACCGGCTGCCCCAGCCCCTGATCTGTTCGCTCGGGCAGATGCAGCACAGTGCTCAACTCGTTTCGGCGCGCAGCCGCTACCGCACCGGCCATCGCCATCAATAGCCCGAGATGCTGGACTACCACCGAGGCGTTATCAATGCCCTGACCCATCAGGGGCCGCGCAGCGATCTCCACTACCGGAATCGCCACCATCAGCGCGAGCGCAAGCGCGGCCAACCAGCCGAACAGGTCAGTCCGCGATTCCGATGATGCGAGGGTACTCAACGCAGCCGGCCGCTCAACCGCCCCGGGTTGAACGATAAGCCTTAAGGTGCAAAAACACTTCATCGAAGGCGTCAGCAGGCACCAGCGTGCCGCGAAGCCTGGGATAAAGACCCTGGGCGAGGTCCTCCCACGCCTTGCGTTGCAAGTCATCGGGCTGATTAACGGTAAGTCCACGCTTCTTCATGGCCTCGACCGCCTCGTCGACCTCAGCTCGGGCGCGGGTCCGCATGGCGATACCCGCTGATTCGCCCGCAGTGCGGAGCGATACGCGAGCCGCATCCGACATCGAGTCCCAGGCTTTTTGGGTCACCACCAGAGCGCCAACCATCGGGGCCCAATTGATCTCGAGCATATGCGATGCGGCAGAGAAAATTTGTGCGGCCAAAGCGAAATAGGGCGTCGACGGCACGACGCTGATCATGCCGGTTTGAATCGCCGCCAGCGCATCTCCCGTCTCAAGCGGAACCGGTGTGTAACCCAGGCTCTTCATGATGGACTGTTGCTCGGGCTCGGATCCCCAAGCGAAAAATCTCATCCGCTTGAAGTCATCCGGATGCACGGCCCGCTCGCGAGAGAAAAACCGAATCCAGCCCGCGTCGCCCCAGCCGAGTACCACAAAGCCACGCTCGCTGAATCGCCGTTCGATCGAGGGTCGCAGGCGTTCTCGGACGTAGTCGATTTCCTCCCAGCTTCGAAAGAGCAGTGGCAAATTTTGCAATGCCGAGATGGTGGGTTCGATTTCACGCAGACCGACGACCGACATCAGCGCGCCCTGCAGCTGGCCGATCCGCATGCGCCGGACCATCTCGGCTTCACCGCCCTGCGACCCATCGGTGAACGCGGCAAAGCGCGCGTTACCGCCCTGGGCGGCCCGCCACGCCTCACCGAGCTTCATCAGTTCCTGGTGGTACACCGAGTTCCGCGGGACCACGGAGCCGATTCTCAGCTGCGCGGCGGGCTGTGCAATCGTCGTACCCGAAACGGTCAAGGTGTTCAAAGCGAGCACGCAGGCCTTGACACTAAAGCAGCGGCGGGACGATGACATGGATTGATCTCTACAGGTCGAGAAAATCAGAAGCGGTCGTCGATCGTATCGAGCAGCCAGCGCGCCCGCTCGAGTATGACGCGGTTATCCGCTCCTGGGTTTTGGGTTGCGATCGTGATGGCCTCGCGCACGAGCCGGGCGAACTCATCGCGATCGCCAGCCGCAAGCGGCAGCGCTTCGGCGCGCGCAAGGGGAACCGCTGCCATGCGACCGCCCGATAGCCGCGCGGCTTCGTCAAACCAGCGTTGCGCGTCGCTCAAACGCCCGCCAGGTCGACCCGCTTCAAACGTACCCGCGAGCGAAGCCACAGCGCCGTCACCCCAGGTCACACAGCAGGCGGTGAGCAGGCTGGTGAGGCGAACTGCAGCCGGGAGTTGCGCGATCGCTTCTGCATTACTTTTCGAGAGGGCGATACGGGCCCCCCACGCGGCTGCAGCCCAATATGCGACGCCCGCATGCCGCGGATCGAGCACCATGGGATCACCGCCAGGCAGAGGCTTGGCAAGCCACCTTTCAAGGCCGGGGTAATGTCGCTCGAGCGCGCGCATGGCATGGCGCTCGGCCCGCGCATATAAGCGAACGGCTCGCTGTCGCAGGCGGGTGGCAGCAGCCGAATCCCGCGATTCGATCCGATCCGCTTCAAAGGCAACAAATGCCCACGCGTAGCGAACGAACCCGGCCGCGATCACTTCAGCCAGCCCCTCGTGATCGGGCGTTCGGGCAAGCACTGACTCGCCAAATTTCAGAAAGAATGGCGCGGCGTCCCGCACCAGCTCCAGATCGTCATCTTGGTCTTCAGCCTGCGCGGTAAGCTGATCAGCCACTGCGCGCGCAAGCATGCGGTTAATCGAACAGCCGGAGATCTGCGTCGCGACAACGGTCACGAACAGCAGGATGAGCGTCAAACGAATGAGCGACCCGCACTCAACTTGAGCGCGACCAGGCCGACCGGTGGCGAGAGTCTGAACGGGCATGGCGAATGTGTTGCCTCGACCCGCGCAAATTGCCCGCCAATTATGACGCCTGCGTGACGGGCTCATGACGGGAACACCCGATGGGCTCAGGGCACCCAACAAGGCAACCGCATGCCGACGCGATCATCGCCTGCAGCTCTCCTCGCCCGCTACCTTACTCGCCTGTCCTCCGTCACGCCCATGTCATCACGCCATGCGCCAATCGAGCTCTTTGCTGGAGTATCGATGGACCACCGATCAACTTCTCTTCTCTCGCCCACCCGCCGCGACCTCCTGCTTGGAAGCGCTGGCGCATTGGCCTTTGCGATGCCCACTGCCGC
>JAGWXN010000558.1 GCA_018969885.1 Betaproteobacteria bacterium
GTGCGTCCCGATGCCTTTGTGGCGTGGGCGGGGGAGGGTGGGGGCACGCCTGCGGAGCAGGTCTTATCTCGGGTGCGAGGGGCTCTGGCGATCGCCTGACCCCTGTGGATCAAACGGCTGAGGCTAACGTCGACCGGCTCGCCATAACCACAAGGCGTACGCGATTGCGCAGCTCACGCCCATCGCGTATCCCAGCCAGCGGTTTTCGAATGTCTCCAGGCCCAGTGCCGTGGCAAACAGAAAAAGACCGACCCCGCGCAGCCCGATGCCAAAGCCGGTCAGCACGCTACGGGCGGCGGGGCCACCATACAGCGCGCGGGTAAAGGCCGGCAGGACCGAACCGTTGATGGGGTAGGTGAGCAGCATTGCGCTCACCAGCGGCGGCGTGTCGGCAGCCAGAAGCAGCACGCTCGCAGCCATGGCGAGTGCGGCGCCCAGCCGGAAAACAAGTTCCATCGGCGGCACCCGAACGCCGCCCTCCGGGGGACGACCCGCTGGAATGAGCCAAGGACCGATGCCGATCGACAGCAGTCCGAGCCCGACCGTCAGGTAGCGCGGTACAGGCAGTAAAACAGTGACAGCAGTAAGCGCGAAGAAGGCCGCGCTTGCGATCAGAATTGACTGCCACCAATTGAACCGCATCACGGCCAGGCCCATCGCCACGATGAATCCGACGCAGGCCGTGAAGTTGGCGAGTGTGGTCCAGCAGATTTCAGCCACACGCATGCCGGGCAGATCAATCAGCAGCAGTCCGATAAGCGGTGCCATGATCAGCGGAAAGCCGGCGATGAGGCCGCCCGCTCGATGACCGAACCGGCGCGCTGCCCAGGTGGCCGACAGCATACTGAGTGCGACCAGCGAGAGCTTGAGTGCGAGCATGGCTCAGGAAACGCGCGGCGATTGGGAGGGCAATGGGGCTGGCTCGCGGCCGAACCACCGGGCGATCAGCTGTGAGAGATCATCGATCAGCAGAAACACCACCGGGATGACCAGCAGGCTCAGCACCGTCGAGGTGATGAGGCCGCCGATCACGGCAATGGCCATGGGGGAGCGGAAACTGCCGTCCCCGCTTCCCCACTGCATGGCGATCGGCAACATGCCGGCGCCCATGGCGATGGTGGTCATCACGATTGGACGTGCTCGCTTGCGGCAGGCATCGATCAGTGCTTCGAACCGCGGCATGGGAGCGAGGGGAGGTAGCCCGTCTGCGCCATCGTGGCCGCGTCGCGCGACAATCGCATACTCCACCAGCAGGATCGAATTTTTGGTGGCGATGCCCATCAACATGATGAGGCCGATCAGCGATGGCATCGAGAAGCTCTGGTTGGCCACCAGCAGCCCGACGAAGGCCCCACCCAGTGAAAGCGGCAAAGCGGCCAGGATCGTGACAGGGTGCAGGAAGTCACGAAACAGCAGCACCAGCACCGCGTAAATGCACAGCAGACCGGTGAGCATCGCAAGCCCGAAACTTGCAAACAGTTCTCCCATCACTTCGGCGTCGCCTACTTCCACCATCCGTACACCCGCGGGAAGCGACAGGATGGCGGGCAGCTTCTGAACGGCCGCAGTGACCTCTCCCAACGGGACGCCCGACAGTTCGATCTCAAAGCTGACGTTACGTGCCCGGTCGTAGCGGTCGATCACCGCCGGCCCGCCGGTCAGTTCGATGCTGGCGACCTGTGACAGCATCACCGGCCCGACCGCGCC
>JAGWXN010000096.1 GCA_018969885.1 Betaproteobacteria bacterium
TGATGGGTTTACGGCGCGACGCAAGCCGTGAGGGTAGCGCCGCAAGGCGCTTCGATTTTGAGCGATAGCAGTGGGTCGGCGCGGGTTTTGCCGAGGTTGAGCGCGGCGATGGGAATGCCAAGTTCGGCGGCGTGCCGCGCATAGCGAAAGCCCGAATACACCATCAGTGATGAGCCCACAATCAGCATGGCGTCGGCCCCCTCCAACCAATTCATCGCAGTTTTCACCCGGTCGCCCGGTACCGACTCGCCGAAAAAGACAACATCGGGTTTGAGCGTGCCGCCGCAGTGTCGACAGGGGGGCACGTGAAAGCGATCGAATTCGTCAGACTCCAGTTCAGCATCGCCATCAGGGGCCCGGGCGGCCGCAAGATTGATCCAGTCGGGGTTGGTATCTTCCAGGCGACGTTGGTGGTGGCTGCGTAGCACGCGGACATCACAATCGAGGCACACGACGGTGTCGAGGCGGCCGTGAAGGTCGACCACCGCCTGATGGCCGGCCGACTGGTGCAGACCGTCCACGTTCTGTGTAACGAGGCCGGCGAGTCGCCCCTGCTGCTCGAGCTTAGCGAGTGCAACATGCGCAGCGTTGGGTTGCGCGCGTCCGAATGCGCGCCAGCCCACCATGGAGCGCGCCCAATAGCGCTTGCGCATGAAGGGATCGGCGGTGAAGGCCTGCCAGGTGACAGGTTGCTTGCGGGCCCATTCGCCGCTTGCGTCCCGGTAAGCAGGGATACCAGACTCGGTGCTGCAGCCGGCGCCGGTGATGACGAACAGCCGCTTGGAGTGTTCAAGGAACCGGGAGAGCGCAGATGGACTTGAAGAAAGCATGATCAGGTGGGCCGGGGCTTGCATTCGCCACCCGAATCGTACCGGTCACTGATAAAATCCGAGCGTTGAAGGAGAGTTGGCAGAGCGGTTTAATGCACCGGTCTTGAAAACCGGCGACGTCGCAAGGCGTCCGTGAGTTCGAATCTCACACTCTCCGCCACCCTGCCCGAGGACGATCGTGCGCCTCACCGCCGCCCATATCGATCTGATCCGTCGTACCGCTACAGAGTTTTTTGGGGAGCGGGTGCGCGTCACATTGTTTGGGTCTCGCGTCGACGACCATGCAAAGGGAGGCGATGTGGACCTCCTGTTTGATGTCCCGGTCCCGGTTGAGGATCCCGCTCTGAAAATGGCGAGGCTATCAAGCCGCTTGTCGCGGGCGATGGACGGTAGGCGGGTCGATGTGCTGATCGGCGCCCCGAATGTCTCGGAGCAACCCATCCACAAGATTGCCCGGCAAACCGGTGTGGCGCTGTGAAGACTGATCCGATTGTTGCGGCTCGCCTCGCGTTCTTGTGTCGGGTGGTCGAGAAAGAGGCCAACTATCTTCATGACACCGACGGGCGATTGTTCCGTCTAATTTCTACCCCCTCCGCGCTCGATCAGTTGGAGGCTGACCCGCTTTTGTCCGAGCGCCTTGAAGCGTTTGTGGGTCGTTTCAGTCGCCTGCAGGACACGCTGGCTGACAAATTGCTGCCGACGCTTCTCGATGCAATGGCTGAGCCGCGAGCGAGCGCGCTCGAGAACCTCGATCGTGCAGAAAAACTCGGCTGGATTGATTCCGCAGATGATTGGGTCAGCGCTCGACGGCTGCGAAATCTGATGGTTCACGAGTACATCGAAGACCGGCAAATCCTGTTTGGTGCGTTGACCGCAGGGCATCGGTTCGTGCCAACGCTTGTCGCGACAGCCCGCCGGCTTTGTTTGAAAGCGGGAACGCTGTTACAGCCAGACGTTACCGGATAGTTCCGGTCCGACTATCCGGGGCCGGGTTCAAACCCGTACACCGAACGCGCCCGCTCAAGACTGATGTAACCGTCGCGCAGATCACGTTCAATCAGTGCACGATCGCGCTTCGCCGGGCTGCCGTATCCGCCACCGCCCGCGGATTGAAGCCAGACCAGTGTGCCCTGTTTGAGTGGCAGGTAAGGTGTTTTACTGGAGAGCACGCGTTCGTCGGGCGTTCCCGGGTCGAGTACATAGCGGGCAGTGGTGCCCGGTGCGCCGCCGAATAATCCAGGTGGCTGCGATTGATGTCGGTCGGCGCAGAGGCAGACGGAGGCACCGTCTGCGAGCACGCGAAAGACGCGGCAAAAGCCGTTGCCACCGCGGAAGGTTCCCGCGCCACCTGTGTCAGCGACCACTTCGTAGCGCTCAAAGAGGAGCGGATTTTCCATTTCATCGGCTTCAATTGGCACATGCCCTGCGTTCCCTGCACCGTAGCGTATGGCATTGATACCGTCGCGCGTGGCCCTCGCGCCATAGGCACCCGATGAAAGCTCAAGCGTGAGGAACTGGCGCTTTCTGGCCTCTGGGCGTGAATCAGTACCGCCTATGACAGCAGTGCCGGTCGAGCCAGATCCGCTTGCAAGCACCGCGGTTGGCGCGGCCTCAGCGAGTGCCCGCATAACGGTATCAAGCACCCGATAGGTAACTTCGCCATAGCCGACCATGGAGCCCGGGGGCAGTGCGTCGCACAGTGTGCCGGGTCGGGTGATGACCGTGACCGGGCGATAGCTGCCCGCGTTCGGTGGGTTCTCGGGATCGGTGATGGACTTGATCGCGTATTGCACGCCGGAAATCGCTGACGCGCGTGAACAGTTCATGCCGCCGCGCGACTGGTTCGATGAGGCGCTCAGATCGACCGTGATGTCGGACCCGTTCACGGTTACCGTTGCGGCTATCCACTGAGGGTCTTCCGAGAAACCGTCGCCATCGATGCAATCGCGCGCGTGATAGACGCCGCTTTTAAAGCTTGCGATTCTCGTCCGGGTGAGCTGCTCGGAGCGGGCCAGCACTTCTCGCATCGCCTCGCGGACAGTGTCAAGGCCGTATCGGGTGATGAGCTCGTTGAGCCGACGCTCGCCACTGAAACACGAAGCGTATTGAGCGCGCATGTCGCCCAGTGCCACCGAGGCATTGCGAACATTGCGAACGACCAGGTCCACCAGTGGCTTCTGAAGCTGATCGTTTTCGAAGAGCTTTACAGGCGGAATAACGATTCCTTCCTGAATGAGCTCGCGGGTGGCGGGTGAGTAACTGCCGGGTCCCATGCCGCCGATGTCGGCCCAATGGCCGCGGTTACAGAGGTACCCATAGCGCTCGCCTTTCCAGAACAGCGGTCGGGCAAGCAGTACATCGGGAAGATGTGTACCGCCCAGGAAAGGGTCGTTGGTCATCAGCACGTCACCGGGTCGGATGTTGTCCGCGCCGATCCCGTCGATCAGTCCGCGCAACTGAAACGGCATGGTGGTGACATGAATCGGAAAGCCGGTGGGGTCCTGTGCCACGATCTCGCCGCTTGCGTCCATCACGCAGCATGAAAGGTCGCCCTGCTCCTTCCAGAGTTGGGTGTAGGCCGCCCGCATGGTCATGAGCTTCATTTCATGGGACACCCCAATGAGGGCGTTCTGGATGACCGCCAGCGTGAATGCATCGATTGTCACCGTTTAGCGCTCCGGGTTAAGGCTGACGAGGAGATTGCCGTGAAGGTCGACCTGTGCATGCGCGCCTGGTGGCAGCACCGTGGCCGATGACAGTTCCTGGACGATGATTGGCCCTGTGAGTTGATCGCCTGGCGCCAGGCTTTCGCGGCGAACCACACGGGTGGAAACCATGGCCCCGTTGAACCAGACCGGCCGGATAGACTCGGCGCGTGGGGCCTGAGTCTGTGTGGGGGCCGCGGCGCGCTGAGGGGTGTGGGTTTCGCCGATTGCACGAAGCCTGATGTTGACCAGCTCGACTGGTTCGCCGGGTACAGCATAGGTGTAGACCGCCTCATGTTGGCGGTGGAACTCATTGATGAAGGCTGTGATGTCAGGCGCGCCCTCGCCGTTATCGTGTGCGACCCGAACATTGATCTCGGTGGTCTGGCCCACATAGCGCAAGTCCATGCTTCGCTCGAAGCGGCGGGCTGTCCTGGAAATTCCTTCGGAATCGAAATCGGTCTGCGCGCGATGCCGCAGAAAGTCGAATTCCTTTTCGAGCGAGGCTGCGTCAGTGGCCTCCAAGCGCTTCAGAATCGAGCGCGAATAGTCATGCGTGAAGTCTGCACCGGCGATTCCGCCAGCGGAAAACAGACCTGGATTGCTGGGAACGAGGATCTGGCGCATGCCGAGTTCTGCGGCGATGGCAAAGGCGTGGATGGGGCCGCCGCCGCCAAGCGGGCAGAGCTTGAAGTCGCGCGGGTCAGCGCCTCGCTGCACGGACACAAAGCGGATCGCCTCGGCCATCTGACTGGCTGCCACCTGAAAAATACCGGCGGCGGCCTGATGGAGCGAAGTGCCGAGGGGCCCTGCGATATCGCGCTCAATCACCGCGCGCGCGCGCTCAATATCGAGCTTGACTGCGCCGTTGGCGAAGTCATTCGGATCGATGTAGCCCAGCACGAGATTGACATCAGTGAGGGTGACATGATCGCCGCCCAGCCCGTAGCAGGCGGGGCCGGGGTCGGATGAAGCGCTTTCAGGGCCGACCTTCAAGCGGCCCACGTCGTCGATGGTCACAATGCTGCCGCCGCCCGCACCAACGGTGTGCACATCAAGCATCGGCGTGACGATGGGGAAATAATCGATTTCGCGCGCGGTGGTCGCCTCGGCCTTTCCATCCTTCAGCAGACAGACGTCGAGGCTGGTGCCGCCCATGTCCATCGTGATCAGATGGGTGTGTCCGGTGGCGCGGGCGAGACTGGCTGCACCTACCACCGCGCCGGCCGGCCCTGAGAGAAGCGTCGTGGCGGGGTTTCGCATGACGAGATCGGGCCGACCCACGCCGCCGTTCGACTGAAAAATGAAGAGCCGGTCGTCGACCTCGCTCGCTTTGAGCGCCTCCATCAGGTGGTCGATGTAAGTGCCCAGGACAGGCGCTACATAGGCGGCAAACAACGTGGTGCTGGTGCGGGGGAACTCACGAAACTCTGGCAAGACATCTGAGGAAATCAGAACGCGGATGTGGGGCAGGGCGGCGCGCAGGGCATCGCGAAGCCTTTGTTCGTGACGCGGATCGAGGAAAGAAAACAGCAGACAGATTGCCACTGCGCTCGCTTCGCTCGCGCGAACCTCTGCGATGAGGCGATCGATATCGGCCTGGGCGAGATCTTTGAGCACCTGACCCTGGGCGTTGATCCGGCAGTCGGCTTCGAAGCGCAAGTGTCGGGGAACGAGCGGACTCGGTTTATCGACTTGTACGCGATAGATGAGGTCTGCAGGGCGGCTGAACCGTCCGATTTCGATCACATCGCGAAAGCCCTTGTTGGTAATGAGCGCGATCCGGGCGCCCTTTCGCTCGATCACGGCGTTAGTTGTGATGGTGGTGCCGTGGCCGATGAAACGGACATCGCTCGCACTGACACCCGCCTGTTCCATGACAAGGCTGATGCCTCGTGCAACGGTGGCATGTCGCCGGCCTGGCTCGTTCAGCACCTTGGCTACGTGGACGGCGCCGCTGGCCTCGTTGACGAGCACCACATCGGTAAAGGTGCCGCCCACATCTATGCCGATACGAACCATGTTGACTGCTTCCTCATCGAGCGTTTCTCTGGAGGCCTCCAGTATTAGCCAAATCAGGTGGGAGCGGCTATCTTCGGTCCGCTAACGGAGAGTCGGCATGTTTCATATGGGGTGGTTTATCGCGCAGGGATTCGGTGTTCACGGCTGGAACCAGCCTTGGTCGGGTTCGATCGGAACGGAGTGGACCAAACCTGACCTCTACATCGATCTTGCCCGCGCCATTGAGCGCGCAGGCTTTGACTATCTCATGCTGGAGGATGGGTCGCTGGTTCCGGACTCCTATGGCAGTTCGCCGGAGTGGTTTGTGCGGAATGCCTGGATGGTTCCCAAAAACGATCCCATGCCGCTGGTTCCCCTCATCGGTCAGGCCACGCGCCATCTGGGCATCGTGGCCACCATGACCACGTCGTTTTATCCCCCCTTCATTGGTGCTCGGTTGGCGGCAACGCTTGATCACCTGACGGAAGGGCGTGTTGGGCTCAATATCGTCACGGCCCACAACGACCGTGCAGCACAGAACTTCGGGCTCGATCAGCACCATGAGCATGATCTGCGCTATGAAATTGCAGATGAATGGATGGAGGTTGCCTACAAGCTCTGGGGATCCTGGGCTGAAGGTGCGGTGCTCCGTGACGAGGTGAGCGGCGCGTTTGCCGATTTCACTAAGGTCAATCCCATTGATCATGTCGGACGATTTTTTAAATCACGTGGACCGCTCAATACTCACGCCGGGCCGCAAGGCAGGCCAGTGATCTGCCAGGCTGGGGGGTCGCCTGCCGGACGAAGCTTCGCAGCCAAACATGCCGACACGATTCTTGCCCGCTTTCGATCCATTGACGCGGCGAAAGCCTTTCGAGAGGATATCCACCGGCTTGCACGTAGCCATGGGCGAGACCCTTCGCGGATCAAGATCCTCTACATGATGTCGGCGGTCATCGACGAGACGGACGAAGGCGCGATGAACCGTCTTGAGACACTCAAGAAGGGCGCCGCAAGGCAGGCGGAATACAAGCTTGCGTTTATGTCGTACGCCAGCGGGAAAGATTTCTCCAAGTTCGATCTTGATCAGCCGGTTCCTGAGATCAAGACCAATGCCGCACAGGCGTCCACGGCTGCGCTCACGCGCGCGGCAGGCGCGCAGAAGACGCTTCGCGAAATCGCGATGGAAACCGCATCAGGTGGCTTCGACTATGTGGGCGCACCCGATACCGTGGCCGCGCAGATGGGCGAAACCATGTCCGCCATTGGCGGCGACGGTTTCCTGGTGAGCCATACGCTAAACCGACGAACGATCGCTGAATTCACGGACGGACTTGCGCCGGCCTTGCGGCGACGCGGGCTCATTCGGTCGGCGTACTCGTATCCGCGGTTTCGGGATAATCTTCTCGAGTTCTGATCGGCATTCGGCGATTGGGCCGGGCAGCCGATTTCATCACCCTGGTTTTGGAGTTCTTGAATGTCCAACGTTACCGAGTTCGCCCCGGGCGGCTACCGCTATGTGAATGGTGTTTTCCAATATTCCTGTGGCGTGGCTGCGCTTCCGGGATTCACCATTGAACGGGCGCGATTCTTTCGCCCAGTGCCGCTTGCGCAGGGTTTTGCCGCAATTGAAGCGCATTTGCGCTCTCTTGGGCGCCCCACGACAGCGTTCTGCGGATGCGAGCTTCGCTCGCCAGAGCCATTCTCTGAGGCGGGTTTTCGCGCGTTCAATGAGGTCTATGTTGGCACGCTTGAGCGCTGGGGCTTGTACCGCGATGGCATCAACCCCGTGGCCCGCTCCAATGTGTGCCCCGAGATGAACGCACCCGGCGAACCATCGTTTTATGCATTCTCGTATACCGTTCCCGGCGCCGCGCCGGCGGGAAGAGGTTCGTTTGTCATTGCTGGCTCAGCCGAGGCCCCGGAGGGCAAGAGCAATTACCGCGATCACATCATTCGGCTGGGAGACACATCGCCTGCGGGTCTGCTCGCCAAAGCGCAGTGGGTCCTGGGCGAGCATGAGCGCCGGATGGGCGAGCTGGGAATGAAGTGGGCCGATACCACTGGCGTTCATGTTTACACGATTCACGACATTCACCCGCTGATGGCATCGGAACTGGTGCGCCGGGGGGCGGGTGAGTCGGGGGTGAGCTGGCAATATTGCCGGCCTCCCGTGGTAGATCTGGAGTTTGAGATGGATATGCGGGGGGTGAGCCGGGAGTGGGTGCTCTGACGAGCGCGGCCTACACCACGCCCAGATACGCCTCGCGGATAGCCGGGTCATCGCGAAGCTCAGCGCTGGATCCGGCTCGGGTGATGCGGCCGGTATCCATCACGAAAGCCCGGTCGGCGAGTTCGAGCGCGGTGGCAACGTCCTGTTCAACCACGAGCATGGAGAGGCCCTGGGCGTTCAGCCCGCGGAGCGCCTCGCAAAGTGACTCGACCACCGCGGGTGCAAGGCCGAGTGACAGTTCGTCAATGAGCAATAACTTGGGAAGCCCCATGAGGCCGCGGGCAATGGCGCACATCTGCTGTTCGCCGCCCGATAAGGTGCCGGCGTTCTGCCCTGCACGCGAGGCCAGAATCGGAAACAGTTCGTACATGCGTTCAAGATCGCGGCGAATGGCGGCTTCGCCGTCGCGCCGGAGATAGGCCCCCATCAGCAGATTGTCGCGAACAGGCATGGCCGAAAACAGACGTCGTCCCTCAGGGACATGGGCGATGCCAGCAGACAGTACCGCTTCGGGCGTTGCACCGGTGAGGTTTGCGCCGTTGAAACGGATGCTCCCCCCTCGGGTGGGTACCAGACCGGACAAGGTGCGCATGAGCGTGGTTTTGCCGGCGCCGTTAGAGCCCACCAGGCATGCAATGCTGCCGGCTTGTACCTCGAGGGTGGCGTCCCACAGTACCTGCACGTCGCCGTAGCCTGACTGCAGTCCCTGGATACTGAGCAGTGCCTCAGCCATGCGGGGCTCCTGTGGTTTGCGCGGCGTAGCGTTTGCCAAGGTAGGCCTGAATTACCTTGGGGTCGCGCATGACCGATTGGGGCTCGCCTTCGGCGATGAGCTCGCCATGATGAAGGACGACCACCCGAGAGCAGAGCGACGTGACCACCTTCATGAGGTGCTCGATGATCAGAATGGTGATGCCCCGCGCGGCGATCGCCTGGATCAGCTCGAGCGCCTGGTTGATTTCCGATGAGTTGAGCCCAGCGTTGACCTCGTCGAGTAGCAGAAGCTGCGGGCGCATCGCAAGCCCCTTGGCGAGCTCGAGGCGCTTGCGCATGGCAAGCGTGAGCGCGGCGGCACTGCGTTCGGCGAAGTCGCCAAGCCCTACGAATTCAAGATGTGCCTGCGCCTGCGCCCGTGCGTCACGGATGGAGGGTGCGCCACCCGCAAAAAGCGCAGCTGCGGCGACGTTCTCGACCACGGTCAGTTCGGGAAACGGTTGAACGATTTGAAAGGTCCGGCCAATACCGGCTCGTGCTGCCTGCCACGGCGCATAACGCGTGACATCGCGTCCATTAAAAACAACCGATCCGCTGGTGGCCGGGTGCACACCGGTGATGACATTGACCAGTGTGGTTTTCCCGGCCCCGTTCGGCCCGATCAGCCCGATAATTTCGCCCGCCTTCACCGACAGGCTGACGTTACTGACCGCAGCGAGCCCGCCAAAGCGCCGAGACACACCGCGTAATTCGAGAAGCGGGGTCATGGTTTATGGCCCCGCGCCCGACGCCGTGCGATGCCTGCCAACCCACGGGGCAGAAAAAGCACCAGCAGGACGATGAGAAGCCCGAGGACGCCCGAATGGACTTCAAGGAAGCGTCGCCAGACGATCTCTTCCAGACCGAGGAATACGCCGGCTCCGATGATCGGGCCAAATACCGATCCCGCGCCGCCCAGCAACACCATGACGATCGGCTTGACCGAGTAGAGCACATCGAACACGTCAGGGGGTTCGATGTAGTTGACCCAGGACGCATAGATCGCCCCTGCGATGCCCGTAAACACCGCGGACAGCGCAAAGGCCGACGTTTTGGTGGCGGTGGTGTTGACGCCCAACATGTCGGCGGCGGATTCGTTCTGCTGGATGCAGCGCAGGCCGAAACCCAGGCGGCCGTGTTGGACCGCGAGGGTGGCTGCCATGGCGATCGCGGCGAGTGCCAGCATGGTCCAGTAGAAGAAATCGGCCTGCTGCTCGACAGACTGCCCGGTACGAAGCGGCAGATTGAGGCCCATGCCGCCGCCGGTCAGATCGGTAGCGGAGTTGATGATTTCGCGCAGCACTTCCGCCACCACCAGGCTCGCGATCGCGAAGTAGTGGCCGCGAAGACGCAATAACGCGAGACCAAGTGCTGCGGCAAATAGCAAGGCAATCAAGCCCGCGATGCCCCATGCGAGCCACATTCCGATACCGAATTTCTGCGCGACGCCACCGGCATAGGCGCCCAGCCCAAAAAACGCCGCGGTGGCAAACGATGGATAGCCCGCCATGCCGCCAATAAAGTTCCAGGAGAGTGCCAACACCGCGTACATGAGCATGGTGGTGCCCAACCGGAGGATGTAGGTGTCCGCCAGAAACGGAGGCAGCGCCATAAGCACGAACAGCAGACATGCCAGGCCGAGATCGCGGCGGGCGGCAGGATCGAGCGCGGCCATCGCGGGACTACTCATAGCCCTTCCTACCCAGGAGCCCCGTGGGTCGGAATACCAGCATTGCAATGAGCAGGGCGAAGGCCACGGTGACCGCGTGCTCGGGGCCAAACCAAAGCGCGGCGAAGCTCTCCACCACGCCCAGAACCAACCCACCCACCATGGCGCCCGGCACGCTACCCAATCCGCCCAGCACGCACACGACAAATGCCTTACCGAGGTAGACGGGCCCCGTGAGCGGGGAAATGGGAAAGATCATGGCGATCAGGGGGCCGGCGACACCTGCCATCAGCGCGCCCAGTCCGAAGGTGATGGCGTAAGTTCGATAGACGTTGACGCCCATCAGCGAGGCGGCCTCCCGGTCCATCCTCACAGCGACAATTGCTCGCCCGGTTCGCGAGCGGGAGAGCACGAGGTAGAGGAGCAGTGTGAGCAGCAGGGCGAGCCCCATGGCCGCCAGCCGATCAACCGGCAGCACGATGTTTCCAAGGCTGAGCACGCCCAGCGGCGGATCAAGCACTAGCTTGCGAAAGTCGGCTTTGAACGCGGCCAGCATGGCATTCGACAGCATCAGGTCGAGGCC
>JAGWXN010000559.1 GCA_018969885.1 Betaproteobacteria bacterium
ATGGCAATGGCTTCATCGATGACCTCACGCATCACTTCGCGGATGGGATCGGAAGCGATCAGTGTGCCGTAGTCATCCTGGGTGATGGCCGACAACGCGTTGTAGACGCAGTTCACCACGAGCTTGCCCCACAGTACGGCACGAATGTCTTCATTCGGGGTGACGGGTATGCCAGCGGGCGAGAACAGGCGAACGATCGCGTCGATCCGCTCGGAGCTGACCGGGCGGCCTCGGGGTGAGCCGATCGCAAGTGCGCCGCCCCCATGGTGTTGCACATGACCCGGACCCGCCAGCACGGTTGCGACATACACCGCAGCGGGGACCACCTGTTGCGATAAACCGGCCAGCAGTTCGTCGCCATTGGTGACGCCGTTCTGCAGGCTGACGACGAGCGCGTCGGCGCGTAGGTGGGGCGCCAGCGCGCGGGCGGCCTGGGGGGTGTCAGACGACTTGACACATACCAGCACAAGCGCGGCATTTGCGACCGCGGCAGGGGTGTCGGCAACCTCGAGGTGAACGGTGTCGGTGTGTCCGCCCGATTCGATCACCAGGCCGCGTGTGCGTAGGGTGGCGACTGCGTGCCCGCGGGCGATCAGCGTGACAGGCAGGCCCGCTTGGGCGAGGCGTCCTGCGTAGTAGCAACCCACGGCGCCCGCGCCGAGGACGGCAACTGGCAGAAGATCAGCCTCTTGCGTGACGGTGCCGGCTCGTGCCGGTGAGGGAGGGGGGAGGGTGTTGGCGCTCATGGCCGAATTGTGCCCGAGCCACGCGTGACACGCGGTTCGGGCATCGCCCTCGGCAGAACGCCTACAGCGCGTTCAGCGGGATCTTGACGTAGGACACGCCGTTGGGCTCGGGCGGTGGCATGTGACCCGCACGGATGTTGATCTGCACCGCGGGCAGGATCAGGACGGGCATATCCAGGGTGGCGTCACGCCGGGTGCGCATCTCGACAAACTGCTGCTCGCTGATGCTGTCGTTCATGTGAATATTGCGTGCGCGCTGGTCGGCCACCGTGCACTCGAAACTGACCGATCGACCGTTGGGCGGATAGTCGTGACACATGAAAAGGCGCGTCTGCGGCGGCAGGCTGAGAAGCTTGCGAACCGACCGGTAGAGTGTGGGCGCGTCGCCGCCGGGGAAATCGCAGCGCGCAGTACCGACATCGGGCATGAAGAGGGTATCGCCCACGAACACCGCGTCGCCGATGCGATAGGCAACGCACGCCGGTGTATGGCCAGGCACTGACAACACTTCGCCCTCCAGCGCGCCGATTTCAAAGCGTTCGCCATCGGAGAACAGATGATCGAACTGTGAGCCGTTGGTATCGAAAGACTGTTCCAGATTGAAGATGCGCTTGAACACGCCTTGAACCGTACGGATGTTGCCGCCGATGGCGATCTTGCCGCCCAACTGCTCGCGAAGCCACGGCGCGGCTGACAGATGGTCGGCATGGGCGTGGGTTTCGAGAATCCAGTTGACCGCCAGGCGCTGCTCCCGCACGAAATCGACCACCTTCTGCGCGCTCACGGTTTTGGTGCGGCCCGACTTCGGGTCGTAATCGAGCACCGAGTCGATGACGGCGGCCTGACCGCCCGGCTGGTCATACACCACATAGGTGACGGTCCAGGTGGCGGGGTCGAAGATGCCGTGCACGGTCGGGTTCATAGCGGTTTCTCCAGATCAATTAATTAAGCTTCAAACAT
>JAGWXN010000097.1 GCA_018969885.1 Betaproteobacteria bacterium
CGGAATCGCGGCGACATCGGCGTTTTCTCTTCCGGATACTGCACTGTGATCTTGCGGGCGAAAAAATAGCGCCCGGTGAGCGCGAGGCCCTTCAGCATCTCGCTCAACATGAAACTCGACAGGAACTCCTTCACCGCCATGGTCTTGGCCTCACTTCCAGATGTTCCAGGGCGTCTGCATCCAGATCGCCACGACGACCAGCCAAACCAGCGTGACCGGAATGAAAATCTTCCAGCCGAGCCGCATGATGTGGTCATAGCGGTAACGCGGGAACGACGCGCGGAACCAGATGAAGAGCGACACCACGACGAAGGTCTTGATGCCTAGCCAGATCCAACCCGGGATCCAGTTCAGGACGGCCCAGTCGACCGGCGACGCCCAGCCCCCCAAAAACATGATCGACGCCACCGCCGACAGAAGAATCATGTTGGCGTATTCGGCGAGGAAGAAGATGGCAAAGCCCATGCCGGAATATTCGATCATGTGGCCCGCCACGATCTCGGATTCGCCCTCCACCACATCGAACGGATGACGATTGGTTTCTGCCACCGACGAGATCACATAGACCACGAAAACCGGCAGGAGCGGCAGCCAGTTCCAGGACAGGAAATTGAGTCCGATGTCAGCAAAATAGCCTTCACCCTGACGCAGCACGATATCGGTCATGTTGAGGCTGCCCGACACCATGAGCACCACCACCAGCGCAAAGCCGATGGCCAGTTCGTAAGAGACCATCTGTGCCGACGCCCGCATGGCACCCAGGAATGCGTACTTCGAGTTGGAGGCCCAGCCGGCGATGATGACGCCATATACCTCAAGCGAGGTGATCGCCATGAGGAGCAGCAGCCCTGCATTGACATTGGCCAGCGCCTGCTCCGGCCCGAAGGGAATCACCACCCAGGCAGCCATTGCAGGCATGATCGTCATAATCGGGCCGATCACGTACAGCACCGGGTTGGCGCGGGCCGGCGTGATGACCTCCTTCAGCAACAGTTTCAGCGCATCGGCAATGGGCTGAAGCAGCCCAAACGGCCCGACCCGGTTCGGCCCCAGCCGAATGTGCATGAAGCCGATCATCTTGCGTTCCCACAAGGTGAGGTAGGCCACGCAACCCATGATGGGGAGCACCAGCAGAATGATCTTGATCAGGTTCCAGACGACCGGCCACGCCGCACCCAGCGTGCCAGCACCCCATTGGGTGAAGCCGTCGATCAGCGCGTCCATCAGGCGGCTCCAGTGACGGTGACAGGCCCAGCCAGACTGACCAGACCCGCAGTAGTCGGATGGGCCGCGGCAATCCGGAGCACCTGATCGGCAAGCGTCTCGTCGAGTTCGAGTTCGAGAAGCGCATGCCCGGTGACGCCTGCGGCCGCCTGTTCGATCCGCACACGGGTGCCGGCGGGTAAGCCGAGCGCAGCAAGCGTACGCCCGTTGACCCGCGCCCGCGGCGGACGCGCATCGCGGGTCTGCTGAAGGCTGTCCGCGCGACGCACCAGCGGATCGGAAAAGTAAATAGGAACATCGGCCAGCCGTTCGAGCCCGCCTGACCGGGCCGCTGCCGGCGCCTGCGGCTCACCCGCGATCTGGTTATTGAGACGGCTTTCCCAGCCCGCAGGCAGCGCAGCCGCGCGGACCGCCTCAGCGCTATCGAACTGCGTGCCCGTGACGCCAGCGAGATCGGCAAGCACCCGCAGCACTTTCCAGCCCGGACGGGCCTGCCCCGCAGGGCGCACCACGCCATTAAACGTTTGCAGACGGCCTTCGCAGTTCACGAAGCTACCAGCGGTTTCGGTAAATGGCGTGATCGGCAACAGGCAGTCGGCAAGCTCGAGAAGCTCCGGCGAGCGGAAAGCCGTGAGTGCGATCACCGATTGCGCGGCCCCCAGCGCTGCGCGCGCTACGGCTGGCAAGGCGTGGTCAAGTGTGGGTTCGTTATTGAGGAGCAGATAAAGCGCACGGGGCTGCTCGACCATGGCGCGGGCATCGAGCGCGCCGGCATCGGGTACCGCGCCGGCCAGCCAGGCCCCCACCGTGTTAGCCCCCTCGGTGAGAACGCCCAGCCGGGCGCCGCAGATCTGTGCCACCGATTGCGCAAGCTGTACCAGCGCCGCCTGCTGAGGGTGCTGGGATACCGCATTACCCAGCAGGATGGAGACCGATTGTCCCGAAGCCAGCAGCTCAGCGATTTGGGTGGAAGCGGCCGAGGGCTCGACCCCTGCGAGCGACGCCGGCACCGCCACCGACTTGATCCGAGCAAGCGCCACGGCAACGCCGGCAAGCGCACCGGTCCACTCAGACGGGGCAACAGTCTGCCGAACCGCTACCGGCATCAACAGATCTTCGGCAGCCGCATGCAGCGAAGCAATCCGGGCGCCGCGGCGAACCGCTGCGCGAATCCGGGCAGCGAGCAGCGGGTGATCCTTCCGCAGGAACGAGCCCACGATGAACAGCCGATCCGATTGCGCCAGGGTCTCGATCGACATGCCCAGCCAGGGCACGCCCGCGCGTGCGGAGTCGGCAGACGAATCGAGCTGGCGCAGGCGAACATCAACATTGCCGCCACCCAACCCGCGAACCAGTCGGCCAAGGAGATACGACTCTTCAACCGTGCTGTTTGCCGAGCCCAGGGCGCCAATCGCCTGGCCGCCGCGCTCATCGCGAACACGGGTGAGCGCATGCGCAGCGTACTCGAGCGCGGTTTGCCAGTCGGCGGTTTGCCACTGGCCGTTTTGACGGATCATCGGCTCGGTAAGCCGGTCGGGACTGTTGAGCCCTTCATAAGAAAAACGGTCGCGATCTGAAATCCAGCACTCATTGACCGCTTCGTTATCAAGCGGAACCACCCGCATGACGCGATCACCCTTCACCTGAACCACGATATTGGAGCCGAGTGAATCGTGCGGAGCAATGGAGCGGCGACGCGCCAGTTCCCAGGTACGCGCGCTGTAGCGGAAGGGTTTGCTGGTGAGCGCGCCTACAGGGCAGACATCAATCATGTTGCCCGAGAGCTCAGAGTCGACCGACCGCCCCACAAAGCTCATGATTTCGGAGTGTTCGCCGCGCCCGGCCATGCCGAGTTCCATCACGCCTGCCACTTCCTGGCCGAACCGCACACAGCGCGTGCAATGAATGCAGCGGCTCATTTCCTCAGCGGAGATCAGCGGCCCCATCGGCTTGTGGAAGATGACCCGCTTTTCTTCGTGGTAGCGCGACGCCGAGCCGCCATAGCCCACCGCGAGATCCTGCAACTGACACTCGCCGCCCTGGTCGCAGATCGGGCAATCGAGCGGGTGATTGATGAGCAGGAACTCCATCACGCCCTTCTGTGCGGCGATGGCGCGTTCGGAGCGGGTTTGAACCTTCATGCCGGGAGCAACCGGCGTGGCACACGCCGGCAGCGGCTTCGGAGCCTTCTCGACATCAACCAGACACATGCGGCAGTTGGCCGCGATCGAGAGCTTCTTGTGGTAGCAGAAATGCGGCACGAACAGCCCAAGCTTCTCGGCCGCATGCATCACCATGCTGCCGGGGGGAACTTCGACCTTCTGTCCGTCTACTTCGAGCTCGATCATGCTTGTGGAATCCTGATCACAGATAAGTCGGCACCATGCAGCGCCGATGCTCGACATGCCAGGCGAATTCGTCGCGGTAATGCTTGAGGAAGGCCCTCACCGGCATGGCCGCCGCATCGCCCAGTGCACAGATCGTGCGGCCCTGGATGTTGTCTGCGATGCGGTTGAGTTCGTCGAGATCGGACATGGTGCCCTCGCCGTGCTCGATGCGGTGCACCAGGCGCCAAAGCCATCCCGTGCCCTCGCGGCAGGGCGTGCACTGGCCGCACGACTCTTCGTAATAAAAATAGGACAGGCGCAAAAGCGACTTGACCGCGCAGCGGGTTTCATCCATCACGATGACGGCGCCCGAACCCAGCATTGAGCCCGCTTTGGAGATGGAGTCGTAGTCCATGTCGGTGGCCATCATGATGTCGGCGGGCAGCACGGGCATGGACGATCCGCCAGGAATCACCATCTTGAGCTTCCGACCACCGCGCACGCCGCCCGCGAGTTCGAGCAGCTTGGCAAACGGCGTACCCAGCGGGATTTCATAATTGCCCGGCCGCTCGACGTCACCCGAGATCGAAAACACCTTGGTGCCGCCGTTGTTCGGCTTACCGATTTCGAGGTAGGCCGGGCCGCCGTTCCGGATGATCCAGGGCACCGCCGCAAACGACTCGGTGTTGTTGATGGTAGTGGGCTTGCCGTAGAGGCCGAAGCTCGCAGGAAAAGGCGGCTTGAACCGTGGCTGGCCTTTTTTTCCTTCGAGTGACTCGAGGAGTGCGGTTTCCTCGCCGCAGATATAGGCGCCATAGCCATGGAAAGCGTGCAACTGGAACGAAAACGCTGAGCCCAGAATGTTGTCACCCAGATAGCCCGCTGCGCGCGCCTCTTCAAGGGCTTCCTCGAAGCGCTCGTACACCGAAAAAATTTCGCCGTGAATGTAGTTGTAACCGACGCCTATGCCCATGGCATAAGCGGCGATCGCCATGCCCTCGATCACGATGTGCGGGTTGTAGCGCAGGATGTCGCGGTCTTTGAAGGTGCCGGGCTCACCCTCGTCAGAGTTGCACACCAGGTATTTCGGACCGGTGTACTGCTTGGGCATGAAGCTCCATTTGAGCCCGGTGGGAAAGCCCGCCCCGCCCCGCCCGCGCAGCCCCGAGGCTTTGACCTCGGCGATGACCTGCTCAGGGGTCAGCCCCTCGGTGAGAATACGGCGCAAGGCTTTGTAGCCGTCGCGCTGTTCATAGTCTTTCAGCCGCCAGCCGTCAGGCGAGGTGAGCCCCGCGAGAATCTGCGGTTTGATGTGCCGGCCATGGAAACAGGATTCCTGGGCACGGGCATCGATCAACAGGTCTTTGGCTCCCATGGCCTTTTCCTCAGCCCTTTGCCTTCAGTTCATCGATCAGCGCATCAAGCTTTACGTTGTCCATGAAACTGCACATCCGTTTGTTGTTGACGAGCAGCACGGGCGCATCGCCACACGCACCCTGGCACTCGCTTTCCTTGAGCGTGAACAGGCCATCTGCGGTGGTTTCACCGTAGTTGATGCCCAGACGCTCTTTAAGGTATTCGCCCGCCTTCGCGCCATCGCGCAATGCGCACGGCAGGCAGGTGCAGATGGCAAGCTTGAACTTGCCCACCGGCCGCGTGTCGTACATGTTGTAGAACGTGGCCACTTCATGCACCGCAATCGGCGGCATCTCGAGCACCGCGGCGACCGCTTCAATCACCTCGGGCGACACCCACCCGTGTTCGTCCTGCGCGATAGCAAGCGCCGCCATGACCGCCGACTGCTTCTGGTCGGCCGGATATTTGCGCACTTCACGGTCGATGCGGGCCCGGGCCTCGGCAGACAGCAGCGAAACCGCGCTCATCGGTCGATCTCCCCGAAAACAATGTCTTGCGTACCGATGATGGTGACGACGTCAGCAATCATGTGACCGCGTGCCATTTCATCAAGCGCCTGGAGGTGAACAAATCCCGGGGCACGAATCTTCAGCCGATAGGGCTTATTGGCGCCATCCGATACCAGGTAGATGCCGAACTCGCCTTTGGGGTGTTCCACCGAAGCGTAAGCCTCGCCCTCGGGCACATGCATGCCTTCGGTGAAGAGCTTGAAGTGATGAATGAGCTCTTCCATGTTTGACTTCATGTCGACCCGCGAGGGCGGCGCCACCTTGTGGTTATCGGTCATGACCGGGCCCGGGTGGTTACGCAGCCACTCGATACACTGCCGGATAATGCGGTTGCTCTGCCGCATTTCCTCGACCCGCACCAGGTAACGGTCGTAGCAATCGCCGTTTCGTCCCACCGGGATGTCGAAGTCAAGCAGGTCGTAGACCTCATAGGGCTGCTTTTTGCGCAGATCCCATTCCACACCCGACCCCCTCAGCATGGGGCCGGTAAACCCAAGCGCCTTGGCTCGGTCGGGATCCACTACGCCCACGCCCACCAACCGCTGTTTCCAGATGCGATTGTCGGTGAGCAACGTTTCGTACTCATCGACATAGCCGGGGAACCGGTTGGTGAAGTCCTCGATGAAATCGAGGAGCGAGCCTTCACGATTGCGATTAAGCGCCTTGATGGCCGCCTCATTGCGAACCTTGCTCGCCAGATGCTTGGGCATGACATCGGGCAGATCACGGTAGACGCCACCTGGCCGATAGTAGGCTGCGTGCATGCGCGCGCCCGATACCGCTTCGTAGCAGTCCATCAGGTCTTCACGCTCGCGGAAGGCGTAGAGGAAGACCGCCATGGCGCCCACGTCGAGGCCATGCGCACCGATCCAGAGCAGGTGATTGAGAATGCGGGTGATTTCGTCAAACATGACCCGGATGTACTGGGCACGCAGCGGCACTTCAATGCCCAGCAGCTTCTCAATCGCCATGACATAGGCGTGCTCGTTGACCATCATCGACACATAGTCGAGGCGGTCCATGTAGGGCACGCTCTGAATGAATGTGCGGGTTTCTGCGAGCTTTTCAGTGGCGCGGTGCAGAAGCCCGATATGCGGATCGGCGCGCTGCACCACTTCGCCATCGAGCTCAAGCACCAACCTCAGCACACCATGCGCAGCCGGATGCTGCGGACCGAAGTTCAACGTGTAATTGCGGATTTCAGCCATGGCGCGTTTCCTCAGCGTCCCTGCGCATAACCGTCTTCACGGATGATGCGCGGCGTGACTTCGCGCGGCTCAATTGAGACCGGCTGGTAGATGACGCGACGCTGCTCAGGGTCGTAGCGCATTTCCACATGACCCGACACCGGAAAATCTTTGCGGAACGGATGCCCGACAAAGCCGTAGTCGGTGAGAAGGCGCCGCAAATCGGGGTGCCCCTCGAAGACGATACCGTACAGATCGAATGCCTCGCGCTCGAACCAACCCACGGCGGGCCACACCTCCATGAGCGAACCCACCAGCGGCAGATCGTCATCCGGACAAACCGTGCGCACCCGCAGGCGCCAGTTGTGGGTGAGAGAGAGCAGATGCGTGACCACCGCGAAACGCGGACCTTCATGCAGGCCGTCGCGATAGGCGCTGTAATCGAGTCCACAGAGGTCGATGAGGGTCTCGAAGCGAAGTTCTGGATGATCACGCAGCACGAGATTGGCCTCAACCCACGAAGCCGCCGGCACCACCAGCGTGATCTCGCCCAACCGCTCGGAGAGCGAGAGCACCCGGTCGCCGAGGTGCTCGCGGAGGCGGTTGGTGAGGGTTTCGAGTCGGGTCATGTCAGATGCTGGGCAACGGTGGATTCAACAGGCCTCATCGGGCAATGGTGGCAGTGCGCTTGATCTTGGCCTGCAGCTGGATGATTCCGTACATCAGCGCTTCAGCGGTAGGCGGGCAGCCCGGCACATACACATCAACGGGCACGATGCGATCACAGCCACGCACGACCGAATACGAGTAGTGGTAGTAGCCGCCGCCATTGGCACAGGACCCCATGGAGATGACCCAGCGAGGCTCAGCCATCTGGTCATAGACCTTCCGCAGCGCCGGCGCCATCTTGTTGCAGAGCGTGCCCGCCACGATCATGACGTCGGACTGCCGCGGGCTGGGGCGAAACACCACACCGAAGCGATCGAGGTCATAGCGCGACGCACCGGCGTGCATCATTTCCACCGCGCAGCAGGCCAGTCCAAAGGTCATGGGCCAAAGCGACCCGGTGCGGGTCCAATTGACCAGCTTATCGATCTGGGTTGTGACGAACCCCTGGTTCAGCACGCCTTCAATGCTCATGTGAGCTCACTCCACCTGCAGCAACGCCCGCAACCGGATCACTCCCAGTCGAGGGCGCCCTTCTTCCACTCGTAAATGAAACCGACCACCAGGATGGCGAGAAAGACCATCATGGTGAGGAACCCGGTGAATCCGATTGCGCCCATTGAAACCGCCCACGGAAACAGGAAGGCGATTTCAAGGTCGAAAAGAATGAAGAGAATGGCGACGAGGTAGTAGCGCACGTCAAACTGCATACGCGCGTCTTCGAAGGCCTCGAAGCCGCATTCGTAGGGGGAGAGTTTGGCTGCGTCAGGACGGGAGGGACCCAGGAGCCGGCCAAGCACCATCGGACCAATGCCGACAGCGATGCCCACGAGAATGAACAGCAGAACCGGCAGGTAGTTGTCGAGCAGCAATTCAGTAACCCATCCCTGTGCATCGGGGCTGCTCGCGGTCTTTCAGACCGATCAACCCTGATGCCCTGAAATCCGTCTTTGCGGATTTGTGTGGTGCCGACGGCGAGACTCGAACTCGCACAGCTTTCGCCACTACCCCCTCAAGATAGCGTGTCTACCAATTTCACCACGTCGGCACGGACCAAAACTCAGAGGAATCCGACTTGCACTTCAGGCACTGAGGATGCCCTTCGAACCCAACCGAGACGCTGTCCGTTCAAGAACGGGGCGCATTCTAACCCGATTCACTTCGGAATGTCGCTGGGTGCGGCAGGTTTGTCGCCACTCGCAGCGGGCCGCGAGTCCGGAATATCGCTTCCGGCGCCTGGTTTGACGCCTTCCATGATCGACTTCGCAGCCTGCGGCTTCTGGTGACCCGCGAAGGCAAGGCCCAGCGTGGCCACAAAAAACACCGCGGCGAGCGCTGCCGTGGTGCGGCTCAGAAAATTCGCTGAACCCGTGGCCCCGAAGAGACTTCCCGAGGAACCCGACCCGAAGGCGGCCCCCATGTCGGCCCCCTTTCCGTGTTGGATAAGCACCAGAATGATGACGCCAAGGGCGGCAACGACCTGAACGATGGTGAGCAGCGTGGCAAGCCAGGCGGGCATGGGTGAAACTCCTTATGAACGGCCGGCCGCCACAGCGGCCAGACAAATGGCAGCAAAGTCGGCAGCCTTGAGCGATGCGCCGCCGATCAGGCCGCCATCGATTCCTGGTACTGCAAACAAAGCAGCAGCGTTGTCGGGCTTGACGCTGCCGCCGTAAAGAACACGAAGACCCGACACATTGATGCCGAGGTCCTTGAGCGTGGTGCGGATGAAGGCGTGAACCTCACCGGCCTGCTCGGGCGAGGCACTGCGACCCGTGCCGATCGCCCACACAGGTTCGTAGGCAAGCACCGCTCCGGTGCCCGGTTGGGACAGGACGTCGCACAGCGGCTGGAGTTGGCTGACTAGCGCGGACTCGGTCGCCCCCGCTTCGCGCTCAGCCAGGGTCTCACCCACGCAGATGATGGGCTGTAAGCCCCCCGCCACCGCAGCGACGGCTTTGGCCGCCACCTGCTCGCTCGACTCCGCAAGCAGCGTGCGGCGCTCCGAATGCCCCACAATCACCCAGCGGCACCCCATGTCTTTAAGAAGACGAGCCGATACCTCGCCGGTGAATGCGCCATCGGGATACGGGCTGACGTCTTGCGCGCCGAGGGCAACCGCGCTTCCCTGAAGCCCCCCAGACAACGCAGCGAGCAACGGAAAAGGCGGACACAGCGCCACCTCGACCCCGGTCGAATGCGCAACAAGCAGCGACGCCACCTCACCCCCCAGTGCCGACGCACCGGCGGGCGAACCGTTCATCTTCCAGTTACCGACGACAAGCGGGGAGATGGGCATGAGAGCGGGGTGTTCCGGCCGAAAGGAAGCAAACCTGCGATTGTAACAGGCGGGGCCCGAGGGGCTTCGGAAGCAGGCGGAGAGCTTCAGGCTCCGTCTGGCGGGGCGGGCGGGCTGCTGCGCGCGTCGCGGTGATACCAGCGCCACGCCCAGAGCGCGTAGCCCGACACGCCATACACCAGGAACAGGGTGAACAGCACCAGCGGCGGATCGGATGACACCAGCGCGAACACGAGCACCAACGCGAGCACGAACATGAAGGGCACGCTCTTGCGGACGTTGAAGGTCTTGAAGCTGTAGAACGGCGCGTTGGAGACCATGGTGATGCCGGCGTAGACAGTCATCACCCAGGCGAGCCACGCGAGGTCAGCACCCGTGGCGGTGATCCAGCGGGTTTCCCTCAGATCGGTGACGACCCAGATCAGGCCTGCGACCAGCGCCGCCGAGGCCGGGCTGGGCAACCCCTGAAAGAACCGCCGGTCGACCACACCGATGTTGGTATTGAAACGGGCCAGTCGCAGCGCTGCACCCGCCACATAGATGAAGGCGGCCACCCATCCCCATTTACCCAGGCCGCGTAAGGCCCACTCGTAGACGATGACCGCAGGCGCGACACCAAACGCAACCATGTCGGAGAGGCTGTCGTACTGCTCACCGAACGCGCTTTGCGTGTTGGTGAGCCGCGCTACCCGGCCATCCAGGCCGTCAAGCACCATGGAAATAAACACCGCGACCGCCGCCTGCTCGAAATGCTGGTTCATCGCCTGAACGATGGCGTAGAAGCCGGCAAAGAGCGATGCTGTGGTGAGCGCGTTGGGCAGCAGATAAATGCGCCGCGAACGCTTGGGAGCCAGCCCTTCGCGTGGCGAATCAGACATGTGCAGCCCCTCGCGTGGAATGCAAACGATGAAGGCTGGAAGAGGCATCCATCAGCACAGTATAGACGCCCTCCTGCGGCAATAGGCTCGCGCGACTGCCGGAGCCGACAGCCGCGCGGGCGAGGCAGACCAAATCAGTTACGCGAACGGTCGACCAGTTTGTTCGCCTTGATCCAGGGCATCATGGCGCGCAGCTTCTCACCCACCACTTCAATGGGGTGCTCAG
>JAGWXN010000560.1 GCA_018969885.1 Betaproteobacteria bacterium
TCCATCAGGAGGTCCTGCGGGCCGGCTGGGGCGACACTGAGCCAATTGGCCCGGATTTCGCCGCCCCCGCGACGCCTGCGTACTTCTTCTGGCGCAAGGCGACCATCTCCGGCGGGTCCTCCGAGATCATGAAAAACCTCATCGCGCAGAGCCTCTTCTGATGGACTTGCCAGCCTCAAGTCTTGACCATCAACTGTCCGAAGAGCAGCGCATGCTCGTCGACGCCGCCCGTCGCTACATGGAGCGGGAATACTCGTTTGCCGAGCGCAGCCGGATTCTGGGAAGTGAAATCGCGTGCGATCCGAACAAGTGGGCTGACTTTGCCCGTATGGGATGGCTTGCACTGCCCCTCCCGGCGGATGCGGGAGGTGCGGATGGGGATGCGCTCAGCCTGTTCCTGCTCGCCCGGGAATTCGGGCGCGCGCTGGTTGTCGAACCGTATCTGCCCACGGTGGTACTTGGCGCGAGCGTCCTTGCCTCGGCGCGCTCCGATCCGGGTTGGCGTGGGCAGCTGGAGGCTGTCGGCGCCGGCCGATTGCGCCTCGCGCTTGCCTGTGCCGAACCGCAGGGCGGCTATGACTGGTTCGACGTCCAGACCGTCGCGCGAGTCGAAGAGGACGGCTATGTGCTCAATGGCCGAAAGGCCGTCGTGCTGGGCGCGGTGGGCGCCGATTTCGTCATCGTCAGTGCGCGGATGCAGCCGGTTCGCTCAGCAGACCGTCACGAACCCCGCAGCGGCCTGTCCCTTTTCCTGGTTCGAACCGACACTCCGGGCCTGAGCCTTCGACCCTACGCCACGATCGATGGCCGTCAGGCCGCCGAGCTGTGCCTCACGGAGGTTCGGCTGCATCGCGACCAGATTCTCGGTGAGCCCGGTGACGGTGCGCGCCATCTGGAGCAGGCTTGGATGAGGGGAATGGTGTGGGTCCTCGGCGAAGCCAGTGGTTGTGCGGAGGGTATGCTCGCGGCGACGGTGCACTATCTGGGCCAGCGGGAGCAGTTCGGTCAGAAGCTAGCCAAATTTCAGGCGCTGCGGCACCGGGTCGCCGACATGTTTGTCGCTTTGCAAGAGACGCGCGCGCTTTGCCAGCATGCAGCCCAGTCGCTGGCTGCCCATGCCAACGAAGCCGACGCGGTGCTCGCTGCTGCGAAGGCCTGGATCGGTCGCACCGGACGCCGTATTGCCGAGGAGGGTGTTCAACTGCATGGCGCCATCGCGATTACCGACGAGTACATTGCAGGCCACTATCTGAAGCGGATGATTGCCTTGGACCGGATGTTCGAGGACGGTGATTCGGCGATCGGACGATACATTGCACGACGAGGCAGCTTTGACGATACCGCAACCCTGCGCGCATGACCCGATCCCTGCTGCAGCCGCAGGATTCGCCCCAGCGGGTGATCCTGTGAGTGATCCGCGAGAGTACCGGCGCGCGCTCGGTCAATATTGCACGGGCGTCACCATCATCACAGCCGCCGTCGACGGGATATTGGCGGGTGTGACCGCCAACTCCTTCGTGTCCGTGTCACTCGATCCCCCGCTGGTGTCCTGGGCCATTTCGAAGCGCTCACAGAGCCTTCCGCTCTTTCAGCGCGCCGAGCATTTCGCGGTCAACGTGCTGGCCGAGAGGCAGCTCGAACTGGCCTCCCGGTTTGCGCGCTCGTCGGCGGACAAGTTTGTCGGCGTGTCCTGGCACCC
>JAGWXN010000561.1 GCA_018969885.1 Betaproteobacteria bacterium
CCGGCCAGGTACAGGATGAAGCCACTCAACAGAAGGCCCCGCGCGCTCCACGAGCGGGCAAACGAGACCACGAAACCGGCTACGGCATATGCCAGCAACACGTCCCCGTACCATATGGCCGCGCCATGCCCGATGCCAATCAGCGCCAGCCAGAACAGCCGCCACCGCAGGAGCGTCGTTCGCTCGGCATCATCGCGCTCGCCGCCGACAAGGAACAGCGAGACGCCGAACAGCATCGAGAACAAGGTGATGAACTTCTGCTCGAAGAAAACGTGCACGATCCGCCACGTCTCGACGGCCAGCCCCTCGAAGGGTACCGGCGCGTTGAGCGGGTTGACATAGGCCTCAGTCGGATATGCAAAGGCCGCGGCATTGACCGCAAGGATGCCAAGCACACCGAGGCCCCGCAGCACATCCAGGATATCGATGCGCTCCGACTCGCGCGTCGGCGCTGTCTTTGACATGGCGTGCGGCCCCTCTTGCTCCCCCAAAGGGGACATATTGCCATCCGCCCGGGCCCACGCAAGGCCCCCACGAAATCGTGAAGTCTCGCACACCTCTGCGATACGGCCGCAAGCCGGGCTTTTACATGGCGCAGTCGAGGATCTTCCGGTCAAACACCGCCCCGACGAGCAACCGGCCAGGCGCTGCCGCCGCAATGCTGGCAGCCGAAATGTCGGACCCGTCGCTGTAGTGGAGGGTCTGAGGGTTGAAGCCACCCTTCCCGTCTGCCTTGAGCCGCATCACGTGACTCGGGGACAGCTTTTTTTCGTCGGCCACATGCGCAAGGAACGCGAAGACCTTCGTATGCACCGCCAGCAGCAGGTCCCCATTGGGCTCGACATCGATATTGTCGGCATATCCCGGCACGGCCACCACGATCCGTGGTATGACATCGTTTGTCTGCGGATCCCGGTCAAGCACGCGCACCGCCCGCTCGCTCATCGCCGAAACATAGAGCGAGCGCCCATCCGCACTCAGGTTGATGCCATTCGCGCCGCCCACGTTCTCCATCACTGTCTTCCACGTGCCACCCTCATAGTGCACGACGCCAGACAACCTCAGGAGTGCGAGGTCCTCCAGCGTCCGCAGGAAACCAGCCGGATTGCCATGGTCGTTGGTCACATAGAACGAGCCAGGTCCCGTGCCCACGATATCATTCGGGGACACCATGCGGTCGCCGGACACCGTCTCCCGGTGCACTAGACCTGCGTCCCCGACGTCGAAGATCTCGACCGTATGGCGACCTCCAAAGTGGTTGATCACGTAAAGCACGCGCCGCCCATCGGCCCCGCGCCACAGGCTGATGCCATGGGGGTGAAATCCATCGGGAAGTGCAGTCGCCGTGGCATCCACGGGGACAGCATCGCCCCCGTCCAGCGCATACGTCCAGATCGCCCCGCGAACTGTCTCACCCCTGGCCTGCCGCCAGCGATCATACCCCGACAGATAGGCAACCCGGCTCTCGGGATCGACGGCAATGTCCTCAACCCCGGCGATGCCGCCACCCGTCACCGGCCTGCATGAGGCCAGGCTGACCGGCGCAATGTCCTCGAACACGCCACCAGCCGTCAGGAAGCCATAGGCCCAGAAGCCAACCCCCGCCAACAACAGCAGCCCGACAAGACCAAGCACACGGCGCATCATGTCCCCTCCGCAACGCGGCAGGAGCTTAGCGCATCAAGGCGCCGATGGGAA
>JAGWXN010000562.1 GCA_018969885.1 Betaproteobacteria bacterium
GATCAGGTTGAGGTCACCGTTGGTTTCAACCAGGTTGATGCTGCCGAGCGCGCGCGCGGCGACGCCGCCGTCACCGGAGATGCCGCTATCGATCCGCGCCGCCACCAGGCCGCTGCCGCCGTCGAGCTGAATGGTGCCGGCGATGATGCGTGAGGTGGCACCGATCCCCAGAATGCCGTCGGTCGAGAGCACCCGCACCTCGTGCGCCTCGGCCACGGTGAGCATGTCGAACTTGTCGAGCATCTCGCCGGCCTTGAGCGACCGGCCGTCATACTCATAGCTCGCCGCGATGATCTGCCCGATGCGAATCGGAAGATTGCGGTTCTTGTTGTCGATCTGCTCGATCGTGATGTCGCCGGTGGCCACCACATTGAGCTTGCCGCGCGGATCCTTGATGCGGATCGTGATGTCGTCATTGGCCTTGATGTCGGGCACCGCGCCCGAGAACACCGCTGTGCCCGAAACCTCAAGCGCATTGGATGAAAGCGCAATCGGCTTGAAGCTGTCGTAGTCGTCGGTGCCGACCGCATTGCCGTAGGTAATGCTGCTCCGAAGCTCGAGCCGCCCCGGCGTCTGAATGTTGATCGTCTGCTTCTTCGACCCCAACATGGCCTCGACCGCAATCGGGCGGTCCGCCTTCAGGCCGTAGGTATAGAAATCCTTCAGGCCCGTGATGGTGGTGGTCTTGGTGGTCACGGTTTTTTCCCGCAGCCAGCCACCGCCTGTCGTAATCGGCGGGTCTTCGATAATTTCCTGGTTGTTGTAATCGCTGTCGAAACGGCTGTCAGCCTTCGCGGGCTTCCAGTCCTGTCCCAGGTACTTGATCTTGTTTGAATCGGTGCTTTCCCAGGGCGTGTGGAGCTCGGGCTTGCCCGGATAGAGCGCCACCTTTTCGATATCGCGGATCTGCTGACCACCCGCGAGCTGGGCAATCTCAGTCCACTTGCCCGTGTCGGTGAAATCAAGCACCGGGAAGCTCACATTGCCGGTGGCACCCGCCCAACGGTAGAGCTTGTTGGTGGTGACATCGCGCACCAGCGAAACATCTTTGGTGAGCGAGACCGCAGGGTTGCTCTTTTGCAGATAGACCGCAACGAATAGCTCGTCGCCATCGATCAGATCATTCGGCGCTTCAGCCGCTTCGATCAGAAGTTCGGCTTCGCTGAGCGGTGTGCCGTCGGTGAACTTGGTGCTGGTCGACTTCGCTTCGGCGTCGGGCGCGAGCCAGTCCCAGTCCCAACCGATCAGGTTGAAACTCTTCTGCTCATAAATTTTGACGGTGGTGCGGGTTTTGGCCTGACCGGCCGCCCACACGTAATAACGACCCAGTTCAGGCTGATACAGAATCGGCGCATAGTCAGCCGCGGTCGAGTCGGCCTGCAGGCCCGTCTGCCGGCTCTGCTCGGTGTAGGTGATGCTTGCGACCCCGCCGTCCAGCTGCTCGAGCGTACCCTGATAGAGCGCGCGGTCCATCCGACCGTCCGCCACGGTGAACACTTCGCGGCGCAGGGTGTCGGTGTCGGTGATCGTGATGCGGCCGACGCGGTTCTCCGACACATCAATTGAACCAACCGCCAGCCGGAAGCGGGTCTGGTTCACGATGTTGACCGCCGCATAGCCACTCGCCACGCGGATCCGCCCATTACCGGTGCTCACCACCTGACCGGTCAGATTGATGACGCCCGCCGCGGGCTTG
>JAGWXN010000563.1 GCA_018969885.1 Betaproteobacteria bacterium
AACAGGATCAGATAGGTTAGCGTTACCCCTTTCTCATGCTGAGCCAAACACCCCAGACTTTCGCCAGCGGCTGCCGTCGCGTTCCGGTGGATGATCCTGTGCTGAAAGAGCATGCGCGCATGTTTGCCCTGCAGGCGCTGGATGACTCGATGGTGGGCCGCCACATCGTCGCCGGAGATGTGCTCATCTTTGAGCACGGACTCGAACCCCGGACAGGTGATGTCGTGGCCGCCTACGTTGATGGTGAAAACGTGGTGCGCACCTATGTACTTCAGGGGGGGCAGCCCTTTCTCAAAGCCGCGCATCCCGGGAAGTCCGACCTCGTGGCGGCACAGGAACTTGTCATTCAAGGAACGCTTGTCCGGCTCACCCGCAACTGCCGCTGACCATGTCCGTGCAGCGCACCATTGTTCACCTTGATGCCGATGCGTTCTACGCCAGCGTGGAGCAGGCGGCCGATCCGAGGCTGCGCGGAGCGATCATGGCCGTGGGCGGACAGACCCGCGGCATCATTGCCTCCGCTTCCTATGAAGCGCGCAGGCTGGGCGTCTACACGCCGATGCCCACGGCGCGCGCGAAGAGCATCTGTCCGCGGCTCATCCTGGTGCGTGGCGACTTTGAAAAGTATGAACTGTTTTCGCGCTGGATGTTTTCCTACCTGCAGGACTTCACGCCGGAGGTGGAGGCCACCGGCATTGATGAAGGTTACTTCGACCTCACGCACTCGCGCGAACCGGTGCTGGCGGTCGTGCAGAAGATTCGGGAGAAGATCGAGCGACAGCTCAAGATCACGGTCAGTTTTGGCATCGGCAGCAACCGCCTTGTGAGCCAGATCGCCTCCAAGCTGCACAAGCCGCGCGGCTTACATGTAATCCAAACCGGCGGGGAGCGCGCGTTTCTGGATCCGCTGCCCAGCAAGTGGCTGCCGGGGATAGGCGCGAAGTCAGCGCCGCGCTTTGAGGCGGAGGGGCTGAACACGATCCGGCAGGTGGCCGATGCGCCGACGGCCGTGCTGGAGCGTCTGGTGGGCAGCTACGCCGCGGCGCTGAAGGAATATGCGCATGGCATCGATGAGCGGCCGCTGGACACCGGCGGGTCGGAAGCAAAGTCGTTCAGCGAGCAGGAAACCTTCGACACCGATCTCAGCGACCGGGATCACGTGGAGGCGGTGCTGCGGCGCATGGCAGACAGCTTGATGCTAAAGGTGCGGCAGGCAGGCAAGGCGGTTCGCACGATCACGATCCGCGCCCGCTATCGTCACATGGATGAGGAACGGCGCAGCGAGAGCTTGGCGGAGCCAAGCGATCTTGAGGCCGACATTTATCCGCGCCTGCGCCCACTGCTGGACCAGGCGTGGAAGCGGCGCGAAAGCTTGCGCCTGGTCGGGTTGCGGTTGTCCAACGTGCATGAGAACCTGCGGCAGGATGAACTGCCGCTATTCGGCGCTGCCGCCTCATCCGCCACACAGCGCGCGCTGGCCCGGGTGGTGGATGACTTGAGACGCAACTTCGGCCACGACGCCATCATGCGCGGGCATGATCTGAAACTGCGGAGCAAGTCAAGCTGATGAGCCTCCGCACATTCTGTAGTGTGATCTGATCTGGACCGAACCGAAAGACGCACCAGCCGGCCAACCCGGCCTCCATGTATTTTTCCAGATCGGCGTTGAACCCGGCGGCGCGATTGTGGCGGCC
>JAGWXN010000564.1 GCA_018969885.1 Betaproteobacteria bacterium
AGCGGCTTGAGACAGCCCTCGTTCATGGGAATGTCATCATCGACCAGCGTTCGAAACACATAAAGAACCGCTGCCATGGTGACCGCGCGCGGCGCATTGAAGTTGTTCGGCTGCTGCGGCGATGTGCCGGTGAAATCGATACGCGCCGAGCGGCGCTCTCGGTCAACATCGATTCGAACACAAATTTTTGCGCCGTTATCCATCGGTAGCTCGAATTCGCCGTCTCGGAGTGCGCCAATCACGCGGCGCACCGACTCCTCGGCGTTGTCCTGCACATGCCCCATATAGGCGAGCACCGTCTCGAGGCCAAAATGCCGCACCATTCGAAGGAGCTCCTCGCGACCCTTTTCGTTAGCGGCGATCTGAGCGCGCAGATCGGCAAGGTTCTGCTCGATGTTGCGGGCGGGATAGCGAGCGCCAGACAAAAGCGCGCGCATGACCTGCTCGTTGATACGACCGGCATCCACCAGTTTGACATTGGTGAGGAGCACGCCCTCTTCATCAATATGCGCGCTATCGGGCGGCATCGATCCAGGGGTGCTCCCGCCTACATCGGCATGGTGGCCGCGAGACCCAGTGAAGAACAGAATCTCGCGCTCATCCTCATCGAAGACAGGCGTGATGACGGTAATGTCAGGAAGATGCGTTCCCCCAGCGTATGGGTCGTTCAACACAAACGCGTCACCGGGCCGCATGGCGCCCTGATTGGCCTCAATGACCGCGCGAACGCTTGCCCCCATGGAGCCCAGATGCACCGGCATGTGTGGCGCGTTGGCTACCAATCGGCCGGTTCGGTCAAACACCGCACACGAGAAATCCAGGCGCTCCTTGATGTTGACCGAGTGCGCGGTGTTCTGCAGCCGATAGCCCATCTGCTCGGCAATCGACATGAATAGATTGTTGAAGATTTCAAGCATCACGGGATCAACCCGAGTGCCGATCGCAGCCGCCTGCGGTCTCGGCTCGAAGCGCTCGAGGACCAGATCGCCGGCGGCAGTGAGTTGCGCCCGCCAACCCTGATCAACAAAGGTGGTGGCATTTGCTTCCGCGATCACAGCCGGGCCCTTGATCACCTGTTCGGGCCGCATGGCCTCGCGCCTCACCAGCGGGATATCAACCCAGGCACTGCCCACAAAAGCATGAACTGTCTCAGCCGACTCCGCGACGCCAGAAAATGAGGGCTCGCGCCCAGCGGGCAGGGGCCTCACGCCATCCGACGCACCGCCGCCCGAGGCCGAGGTTGACGCTGCTTCGACCACCGCCGATTCCACCACCAGCGCCCGCCCCTCAAGGAGGAATGAAAAGCGCTGGCGATACGACGCCTCGAAGGATCTCGTCATTGCAACCGAATCGGCCCAATCGACGGGAAGCGAGGTGTCAGTTCCTTCGTAGCGAAGCTGAACCCGGCGCCTCACCTCGATGGAGGTCGGGTCCGCCCCCTGCGCCACCAGGTCATTGAGCGCGACCTGGGCGAGATCGTTGAGCGCCTCTGCTGCCGCCGCATGACCTGCGGTGTCCAGCCGAGCCTCGATCGAGCGCTCGCGCATGGCAGTGGTCTCGGCGAGCCCCATGCCGTAGGCCGACAGCACGCCCGCGAGCGGATGAATCAATACCCGGGGCATGGCGAGGGCATCGGCGACTCGGCAGGCGTGCTGTCCTCCCGCTCCGCCAAAGGTGGTGAGCGTGTAGCGC
>JAGWXN010000098.1 GCA_018969885.1 Betaproteobacteria bacterium
CCGAGGCCACCAGCGTAGCCCAGGCGACGCCCAGTGCCACTCGCAGGGCAGTGAGGATGTGAGGCATGGTGAGCGGAACGATCACCTTAAAAAAAATCTCGAGGTCGCTCGCGCCGAGCGTTCGCGCCACCTTGATGAAGATCGGGCTGATCTGGGCGACACCCTCGTACATGACGATCACGCCCGCGAAAAAACTCGCGTAGAAAAGAATGATCACCTTGGCTGGCTCATCGATACCGAAATACACAACCACCAGCGGGATCAAGGCGATCGGTGGCAACGCCCTGAAAAAATTGATGAGCGGATCGAGGAAGGTCCGTGCGTTGCGATACCAACCGATCAGGAACCCGACCGGCACGGCAAGCAAGATGCCCAGCAGCACGCCCAGGGTGACACGCTGAGTTGAGCGCAGGATATCGACCGCGAGCCGGTCCCCGAAGAGCAGGCTTGTGAGCTTGCTGCCGACCTGCGCGGGTGTGGGCATCAGGCCCGGATTCACCAAGCCCGACACGGCGACTGTGTGCCAGACTGCGATCAGCAGGCACCAGGGCAAAACGAGAAGCGCGGCATGGCGCAGACGCTTCAAGATGACTGTCTCCGGGATTGTTGTGGTTTGGCGGCGAAGATACACTAGAAGCGCTCGCAAAACATCCTGCTGATTCAAGTTTGAAAGGCCCACCGCGTGCCGCGAATCGCGCTTCAGGTTCACCCCTCTGACAATGTCGTCACGCTGATCGATTCTCTGATTGACGAAACGCGTACGCGCTGCGGGCTCACGCTGCGCGGGCCGATCGCGTTCGGCCACAAGGCGGCCTCACAGGACATCGCCGAGGGCGAACCTGTCATCAAGTATGGGGTTGTCATCGGGCTTGCTACGCGATCGATCGCAACGGGTGAGCATGTCCATGTCCACAACTGCCGCTGAATCATCGCCGGGGTTTGCCGGCTATCGCCGGGCTGATGGTCGAGCAGGGGTTCGCAATCACCTTGCGCTGATATCCACCGTGGCGCTTGCCAATCGCATCGCGGAGCTGTCGGCGGCACAGTTCAACGCATCTCCAGCCCCTGGCAACGATCCCGTCCTGCTGGTGCGAGGCGAGTTTCAGCGCGGGCTGCAAACGCAGGACGCAGTGCTACAGGACGAGGTGCTGTTCAGGCTCATCACCCATCCCAATATCGGTGCGGCAGTCGTGCTGTGCCATGACCGGAGCGCCGCGCACCGATGGGCGCAGCGGCTTGCAAGCGGCCCCACCCCGGCGCGCGTCCTTGCGGTGATGGAACATCACGGCATTCACGATGCCATCACTCAAACCGTGACAGCGCTTGGTCAACTCGCATCGCTCCTTCAACCCATGCAGCGCGCATGGTGCCCGTTTTCCCAACTCACCTTCGCACTCGAATGTGGTGGCTCTGATGCCTCAAGTGCAGTGTGCTCCAATCCGGCGATCGGTCGCTTCGTAGACCGTGCAGTCGCGCTCGGGTCGAGCGTGATCGTGTCCGAAACCGCAGAGTTCATCGGCGGCGAAGACGTGGTGCGCGCGCAGTCGGCCAACCCCGACATTGCCCGAAGGATCATCGAGCGGATCGCGCTCACCGAATCACGCATGACCAGCGACGGTGACCGCTATCGGGGCACCAACCCGACAGCGGAAAACATTGAGGCCGGCCTCACCACGCTCATCGAAAAGACCATGGGCGCGCTGTGTAAGATCGGTCGTGCACCGTTTGTAGACTGCCTGGACTTTGGGCAGGCGCCCTCGCGGCCGGGGCTGTCTTTCATGGACACGCCGTTCTTTAGCCCCTGCTCGATCACCGGAATGGTGGCCGCCGGTGCACAGATCACCCTGTTCTCGATGGGCGTGTTCAATCCGTCGGGCAATCCACTCGCCCCCACGATCAAGGTTTGCGGCAATCCCGATACGGTCCAACGATGGTCGGACGGAATTGACGTTGCGCTGGTCGATTTGATCGAAGGCCGGATCGATCTCGATGAAGCGGCTGACCGGGTATTCGCAGCGGTTCTTGAGGTGGCCAATGGTGCCCGGCCCCACACCGAGTCGTGGGGCGAGGGTCAGTTCATCATTCCGCGCCTGCTCCCATCCTTCTGAGCCCGTGTTAACGGGGGGCCATTATCGCGGTGCGATCGCGCCCGATCCCGCCTCGGGCCCATGTCCACAGCCCGATGGGGGCGATGAGGTTCGCGGACCCTCACGCCGGTTAGCCTTCCTTTTTTTCGGAGGTTCGTCGTGCGCCGTTCCATTCTCATTATCGCGAGTTGCATCGGGCTATCTTCAGCGGGGCCCGCGCTGTCGCAGCCCTTTCCCGCCCGACCGGTCAGTCTGGTGGTCCCTGCCCCACCCGGCGGTATCGTCGACTCCACTGCCCGCATGGTGGCTGACCCCATGGGACGGCTCCTGGGTCAGCCGGTTGTGGTGGATAACCGCGGCGGCGCGAGCGGCAATATCGGCTATGCGCATGTGGCGCGTGCCACGCCAGATGGCTATACCTTGCTTACGTCGTATTCGGCCTTTCACCTGGCCAATCCGGTACTGATGCAGGGTCTCAACTGGGCGCATAAGGACTTCGCACCGATCGGCATGGTTGCGGTGGCCACCAATGTGATTGCGGTTCACCCGTCAGTGCGCGCCGAGACGCTGGCCGAACTCATCGAGCTTCTGAAACGCGAACCCAACAAACTGAACTATGCATCACAGGGCAATGGCTCCTTGGCTCACATCGGAACCGAGCTCTTCAAACTCCAGACCAGCACCCAGATGCTGCACATACCGTATCGCGGGTCAGGCCCCGCCATGCAGGATCTGCTGGCCGGGCAGGTTCAACTCTTCATCACGACGCCCCCCTCGGTGATGCAGCATGTGCAGAGCGGCAAGCTGCGCGGGCTCGCCATCACAGGAAAGAACCGGCATCCCGGGCTACCGGCAGTGCCCACCACGGCGGAGGCGGGTCTGGCGGGCTTCGAACTTGAGGGCTGGGTGGCCCTGTTCGCCCCGGCGAACACGCCGGCCGATGCGCTCGCGCGGCTCACGGCTGCGCTTCGCGAGTCGCTCGAGCAGGACGACACGCGCAAGCGCGCTGCGGCCGCGGGCGTCGAAATTCGGTTTGTTGATCCAGAAGCGCTGGCATCGCTGGTACGATCAGAGTCGGAATCATGGATGCGAGTCATCCGGACGGCAAACATCCGGGCTGATTAACGCGCCGATCACTCGCTATAACAGGGAGACTTCGTTGAACGCCAGCCAGACCTCTGTCCAGTTCAGTGCCGCGCGCCGGCGCTTTGCCAGCGCATCCGCGGCCACCGCTTCCCTCGCCGGTTTTCCGGCGATCGTGCGGGCACAGACCAAGACCATCACCACCACAGCTTTCGGCGGTATCTATGAAAAGCATTACCGCACCCACGTCATCGAACCTTGGGAAAAGCGTTCCGGCTTCAAGGTCAACCTGATCACCACGGGCGGGGCCGATCAGTGGCTCACCAGCGCAATGGTCAACAAAGCGCGCCCGGAAATCGACCTGCCGTTTTTGTCGCTGCCCGTCACCCATACCGCCATCCGTACCGACGGCGTGTTTCTTGACTTGGACGAAAAGCTGATCCCCAATGCCAGCCAGATCGATCCGCTCTTTTTCGACTATTTCGATCGCAAGGCAATCGGCTTTAACTATGCTCCATTTGGGCTTTTTTATCGTACGGACCAGATCCGTAACGCGCCCAGCAGCTGGAGTGACCTCTGGCGAGCCGAGCATGCGGGGAAAATTCTTCTGCCCGACACGACCTCGGGCGGTGCTGAGGAAACTGTGGTGATCGCTGCCAGTCTCAATGGCGGCAGCGTGACCAACCTCGATCCGGGCTGGGCAGCGCTTCGCAGGCTCAAGCCGGCTGTTCAACGTTTCTTCAAAAACAATAACGAGCCCGTTCCCATTCTTCAGCGTGGCGAGGCCGCCATTGGCGCGTGGTATAGCGCACGCGTTTTCATGCTCAAGGACACCGGCGTGCCGGTCGAATTCGTGACACCCAAGGAAGGCGCACCGATCGGCGTGCTGAGCTTTCACGTGGCTCGCAACGCCGCGCAGCGCGACGCCGCACTCGATTTCGTCAATTTCGCACTTTCCAAGACACCGCAGGAAGGCTTCGGCAACGCGATCGAATATGGCGTCTGCAACCGCGAGGCGGTCTTTACAGGTCGGGCACGCGAGCGTGTCACGCCCCACAGCCAGTTGATGCGAATCGATTGGCGAAAGGTCGACATCGCAAAGATCAGCGAACGCTTCCGCCGGGAAATCACCAGCTGATCCGGGCATGGCCACAGAGCGGATCGCAGCCCCCGACTCAACCTGGCTTGCACTGCCGGCGATACTGCTGATTGCGGCGTTCGTCGCAGTGCCCTGCCTGGGGTTGCTGCTTCTCAGTCTGTCCACAGGTTTTCGGCCCGGCGACGGGTGGGAGACGCTCCTGTCTGGGCCTCTGGGGTTCGATCACTACCGGCGAATGCTGGGCGATGGGTTTGTGCTCGGCAGACTCATCCGGACGCTTGCCGTGAGCGCCGCGGTCACCGTGCTCACGCTCGCTATGGGCATTCCGCTTGCCCTGGCCTGCTGGCAGAGCCGAGGCCCGCTTCGCAATCTGCTGGTCTATGCGTCAGTATTGCCACTCCTCATCAGCGTGGTGGTGAGCGCCTATGGCTGGAGTGTTCTACTCGGCCGAAAAGGGCTCATCAACGAGGCACTGACGGCGCTCGGTCTGATCAGCCAGCCGCTCAAATTGATGCACTCCGATCTGGGAATCGTGATCGGCCTCACGCATATCCTGCTGCCCTTCATGGTGCTGAGCGTGCTCGCGTCGCTCGAGCGCATTCCACGTGCTTTACTGGAGGCCGCCTCCACCCTCGGCGCCAACCGCTGGCGGACGCACTTGCTCATCACACTGCCACTTGCTCGTTCCGGTCTACGCAGCGGTGTCCTGCTGGTGTTCACACTGGCCATGTGTGCATTCGTCACACCCGCAGTGCTCGGCGGAAACGGTACACCTGTCTTTCCTATGGTGATCTACGAACAGTTCTCGGCATCTTTTCAATGGGCCTACGGGGCGGCACTCTCCATCATGTTGCTCATCGTGATGCTGCTGCTGGTCGCGGGTTTTCTGGCGCTGTCTGGAACCCGGCGGCCAGCATGAGAACGCTCGCCGCATTCCTCGGAGTCGTCTGGCTGAGCGCAGTAGTCGGCTTTGTGCTCTCGCCGCTTCTGATCGCGCTGGTGGTGGCGTTTTCCGACAGCGAATTGATCGGCTTTCCAATCAGCAGTTACAGCATCCGCTGGTTCGCTGCCGCCTGGCAAAAGGAAATTTTCTGGCGATCGGCACTCAACAGCCTTTGGCTCGCTCTGGCAGCCGTTGCGGTCGCCGGACCGCTGGGCCTCGCCGCAGCCCTTGCGATTCGCCGCGCGCCTGCGCGGATCGCACAGCCGATCGAAACCATGCTGATGCTGCCGCTGCTGGTGCCGGCAATCGTCCTGAGCCTCTCGCTCCTGGTGGCCTCGGTGCTAACCGGCGTCACCGATGCGCCGCTCCGACTTTGGGCTGCCCACAGCGTCGTGGTGCTGCCTTATGTGGTCCGAACCTGTCTGGCGAGCCTTGGCAGCATGCCCCGCCAAGTTGAGGAAGCCGCACGCACCCTGGGGGCCGACCGCTGGCGCGTCTTTCGCCACATCACGCTGCCGCTGATCAGGCCTGGGCTCTTCGCCGGATGCGCCTTCGCATTCATTTTGTCGTTCGACAATGTCTCGGTATCCCTGTTTCTCGTGAACCAGAAAACACCTACCCTACCCCTAGCCATCATGAATTACGTCGAGTACAACTTCGATCCAGGCGTAGCGGCAGTGTCCGCCACCATGGTGATCCTGTCGCTGGCGGTCGCCTGGCTGATCGAACGATGGGTTGGCATTCGCAAGGTGCTCGGGTGACTCAGTCTGCGCTCAGGTTAGATGCCGTCACCAAACGATTCGGCAGCACCGAGGCCGTCAGCCATCTGTCGCTCGAAGTCGCGCGCGGAGAGTTCGTCTCGCTGCTGGGGCCCAGTGGCTGCGGCAAGACCACCACCCTGCGCATGATCGCAGGGCTCGAGCGCCCCTCATCGGGAAGCATCCTGATCGCCGGCCATGACGTGTCCAACGTCCCTCCCGAAGCGCGAGACATCGGCATGGTGTTCCAGTCACTCGCGCTCTTTCCGCACATGACAGTCGCTGACAACGTTGCATTCGGGCTTCGGATGCGCGGGCGTGCCACCGACCGGTTGGCCGATGCGATCAAAGCGGCGTTAGCAAGGGTTCGCCTTCCAGGTTTCGAGGACCGCTATCCTGAATCGCTGTCGGGTGGTCAGCAGCAGCGTGTGGCGCTTGCTCGCGCGCTTGTCACATCGCCCGCAGTCCTGCTCCTTGACGAACCGTTCTCCGCGCTTGATCGCAGTCTGCGCGAGGAACTCACGCTTGAATTCGCCGCACTGCTACGCGAAATCGGCGCGACCACGGTGTTTGTGACTCACGATCAGGAAGAAGCTTTCTCGATGAGCGACCGGGTTGCGGTCATTGACGGGGGACGGCTGATGCAGTGTGAGGCGCCGTCCCAAGTCTTTAGCCGCCCTGCCAGCGCCAGGGTGGCGCGGTTTGTCGGCATGAGCAACGTGTTGCCTGTCACCTATCAGGCGGACGGAGGCGTCCTATGTTGTCTAGGCGAGCTCCCCGCTCAATCAGGCGCAGGAGGTGCGCGCGCAACCCTGGTCGGATTCCGACCGGACGACATCGAGTTGGGAGCCAGCGTGCACGGCTCGACGGGCCTTCGGTTTACCGCACGTGTCAGCCGTAGCGTATTCCGGGGGCGGCAGGTTCAGCTCGACCTGGAGCCCGAGCGGTGCCCGGACCATCCGCTTCGGATGATGGTCGAATCTGGACGCACCGTGCCTCCTACAGGCTCGGTTGAGGTGTTCACAATCGCCCGCGACCGCCTGCATCTTATGGAGAGCTAAGTGACGACGAATCGAGTCGAGGGCTTCTGTGCTCCAGGATTCGAAGCCGTGAAGGCGGTTTTCGAAGCTAATTTTTCCGAGCGTGGCGAGGTTGGGGCTTCGCTGGCGATTGCCGTGCGTGGCAAGCCAATGGTGGATCTGTGGGGCGGTATCGCCGACGTCCAAAGCGGTCGCGCCTGGGAATCGGACACGCTCGTCTGCATGATGTCGGTGGCCAAAGGCATTGTCGCGCTCCTTGTGCATCGACTTGCCGGGCTGGGCGTCATTCATCTGGACGATCCGATTGCACGATGGTGGCCTGAATTCGCCGCCGCGGGAAAGGCGCAAATCACCCTGCGACAGGTCCTCGCACACGTTGCGGGGCTACCCTACGCCGATGATCTGCCGCGCGGTTCGCTCTACGACTGGGTGCGCGTCACCACTGCGCTCGCCGCACAGAAACCCGCCTTCGTGCCGGGCGAGGTACGCTGTTACCACAGCGCCACCATGGGCTTCATCGCAGGAGAAGTTCTGCGCAGGGCGACGGGCTCTTCCATCAACGAACTGTTGCAGGCCGAGCTCTGCGGGCCTCTGGGCATTGATTTCCGGATCGGACTGACCGTTGCCGAGCAGACCCGATGCGCAACCATGATCCCCTCACCTGGCAACATTCTGGACATTGCCCGCTCCAGGCCCGATTCGCTGTTTGGCCGGATGTGGTACCCGATCGCAGACGATGAAGACTTCAACAGCCGTGCTTGGCGAAGCTCGCTCATCCCCTCGGCTAACGGCCACGGCACGGCACGCGGCGTGGCCCGACTCTACAGCGTGGTGGCAAGTGAGCTTGCCTTCGGCGACCCGGGTCCGGTCGAGCCCGTGGCGCTTCGCGCCGGAATCGCCGAACAATGGGCAGGCCGCGAGCACAGCACCGGCATGTTCTGGCGGCAAGGCCTTGGGTTCTTTTTGAATTGGCCACCCAATCGGCCAATGGGTCCGAATCCTGCAACATTTGGCCACTCGGGGGCGGGGGGCGCCCAGGGCTTCGGCGATCCCGACAGCGGTCTGGGGTTCTGCTACGCACCCAACCGTATGCACAGCGGCATCGACATCGGACCGCGCGCGACGCCGCTCATCGAAGCAACGTTCGCTTGCCTGACGCGACTGAAGTCAGGGGAGTAGAGAAAGGAGCCACGGTGCTTCGCGAACGCATTGAAGGAAAATGGATCGACTGTTTCGCCGAGGTGTTCACACGCTGCGGCGTGGGCGCGGGCGATGCAGTGGCGATCCTGTCCGAAACACAGTCCCGACAGATCAATGTCGAGCTGGCTGAACTGGCCCTGCTGTCGATCAAGGCGCGGGCCTTTCACATCATGCTCCCAAGCCCCCGCCTCAACGCTCCGGCGCCAGTGCGCTCGACTGGCGCAAGCGATGCACTGCAGCGCCTGCAGCCGGTGATATCGGCTCTCGCCGCCTCGACGCTCGTCGTCGACCTCACCGTCGAGGGCCTGCTCCATGCAACCGAACTGCCCGACATCCTGAAGGGCGGCGCCCGCCTTCTCATGGTGTCCAACGAGCATCCCGAGACACTCGAGCGGCTCATGCCTTCGCCCGCGCTCGAACCCAAGGTGAAGCTTGGCATGCGCATGTTGAAGGAGGCGCGCGCCATGCATGTCCAGTCTGACGCGGGCACCGATTTGAGGGTATCGCTCGCGGGCGCCCGGGTGGGCGGCGTCTGGGGCTATTCCACCCGTCCTGGATCCGTCACTCACTGGCCAGGCGGGCTCTGCCTCGCATTCCCTGCGGCATCGTCGGTGAACGGGGTGCTCGTGATGGCGCCAGGCGATGTCAACCTCACGTTCAAGCGCTACCTCACCGACAGCGTTCGCCTGGTCATTGAAAACGATCATGTCACAGACATCGACGGGCACGGAACCGATGCGGACATGATGCGCGGCTACTTCGAGGCCTGGGGCGATCGCGAAGCCTATGCGGTCTCGCATGTAGGCTGGGGCATGAATCCGGCCGCGCGATGGGATGCCATGACCTTCTACGACCGGCGTGACTTCAACGGCACCGAGCTTCGCGCCTTCGCAGGCAACTTCCTCTATTCCACCGGGGCCAACGAAGTGGCTGGCCGCCACACGTCGGGACACTTTGATCTGCCGGTCCGGGGCTGTACGATCCGGCTGGATGGGCGCGCCATCATCGAGCGCGGCCGCCTGCTGGGTGACCTTGCGTGAGGAGACATTGGCCGGCCTCCAGCCCACGGCTAAGCGGTGACCGCACGCTTTCGCAACGCCCCATCGCTCACTCACGCACCGCTCACTCACCGATTCCCTGACAGAGCCTCATGAACGCCCGAACCGACCACGCCTCCGCCCTGCCGCCCCTGCGAGTACCGCGCACACTTTATGACGCCGACCATGAAGCTTTCCGGCAGATGGTCAGGCGCTTCTACGAGGCCGAGCTGGTGCCAGGCATGGCTGACTGGGAAGACCAGGGGATGGTGCCCAAATCGATCTGGAAGCGCTTTGGTGACGTTGGCATTCTCGGCGCCGGGATTCCCGAAGCCTATGGCGGCTCAGGCGATGATTTCCGGTTCCTCGCGGTTGCCACCGAAGAGCACGCCCGCGTGGGTCTGGCTGCGCCCGCGTTCGAACTTCACACCGGGATCGTTGCGCCCTATCTGGTCCATCACGGCACCGATGAACAAAAGCAGCACTGGCTTCCCCTGCTCGCGTCGGGCGAAGCCGTTGCCTCGATCGGCATGACCGAGCCTTCATCCGGCAGCGACCTGGCGGGGGTGCGCACCACTGCGGTTCGCGATGGTGACGCCTACATCATCAACGGCTCGAAAATCTTCATCACCAATGGCATCGTCGGCGACCTGATCGTGCTGGTGACCAAGACTGACCCGGCACGCAAATCCAAAGGCGTATCGCTCTTTCTGGTTGACACCTCGCTGCCCGGCTATCGCAAAAGCCGAAACCTCAAAAAGCTGGGCAACAAGGCGCAGGACACTGCTGAACTCTTTTTCGACAATGTCCGCGTACCGGCCTCCAGCATGCTGGGCGAAGAGCACGGCGGCTGGAAAGTGCTCATGTCGGAACTGGTGCAGGAACGCATTCTGGTCGCAGTGCGGGCTGCGTCCACCTGCGAGGCCGCGCTCGAGGCCACGATCCGCTATGCCAAAGACCGGAAAGCTTTCGGCCAGTCGGTGTTCGATTTTCAGAACACGCGTTTCCAGCTCGCGAGCTGCGCCACCAAAACCCAGGCGCTCAGAATCTTCACCGACCGTTGCATCGAGCTTCATGTTCGGGGCGAGCTCGACATGCACACCGCCGCGATGGCAAAGCTCTATTCCACCGAGGTGCAGGATGAAGTGCTCGACGCCTGTCTGCAGCTCCATGGCGGCAACGGCTACATGTGGGAATACCCGATCGCCCGGATGTGGGCCGATGCGCGGGTTCATCGCATCTATGCTGGGACCAATGAAATCATGCGAGAAATCATCGGGCGAGCGCTCTAGGTCCCGTTCACGTCAACGACAGACTTGTCTCCGGTGTCTTGGTACTGATCACCTTCGCCATGCCAGCGATCCGCCGCGGCAGCAACGGCAGACGCCGCCTCCACCATTCAGCCCACGCGCCCTCTTTCT